>JANNYY010000374.1:0-14511 GCA_031410355.1 Chitinophagaceae bacterium
TTTCATTTCCAGGTCGGCCATATTATTATGCTCATAACGGTAGCGTTGTGCTTTACACAAACGAACGCCATCAATAATAGAGGCATGGTTAAGTGTATCAGAAATGATCGCATCTTCTTCACCAAACAAGGGTTCAAAAACCCCGCCGTTTGCATCAAACGCGGCAGCGTATAAAATGGTATCTTCTGTACCTAAAAATTCAGCAAGCTTTTTTTCAAGCTCCTTATGTATATCCTGCGTACCGCATATAAAACGCACACTGCTCATACCATAACCACGGAGGTCAATATATTTTTTGGCTGCTGACACTACTTTGGGATGTGAGGAAAGTCCCAGGTAATTGTTGGCGCAAAAGTTAAGTACAGTTTTACCGTTTACAATAATTTCAGCGCCCTGTTCGCTGCTGATGATGCGTTCTTTTTTGGAGAGGCCGGCAGTTTCTATTTCTGTAAGTTCGGTTGCTATGCGGCTGACAAATTTATCGTTCATGTAGTTAATAGTTGTAGGGACAAATTTAGGTAAAATACCTCACCCCAACCCCTCTCCAAAGGAGAGGGAACTGGAAGATGGGAAAAAGAGATTGTTTTATTGATGAAAAAACTGAATAAAATTATATAGCACAAGAGTACCATTGAAGCTGAATAGCGGTTTGATAGGGCCCATAATTTTAACTTTTTTCTCCGTGGCCTGTAACTTTTTATTGCCCAACTTCGTATTACACACAAAACAACCTGTTTGAGGTAACTTTAACTACCAACAACCTGTATGACGGAGAGAGAATATAATGAATGTGTAAACCTGTATGCAGACAATGTGTACCGCTTTATCCTCAAGAACCTGAGGCATGATGAGGATGCAAAGGATGTGGTGCAGGGTGCATTTGAAAAACTGTGGATCAACAGGGCAAAGGTCGAAAATGGCAGCAGCAAGAGTTACCTGTTTACAATTGCATACAATCAAATGATTGATCACCTGAGAAAAAGCAAACGGATCGTACTGAGTGAAGATTTTAGTGAAAATGCCAAAGGAGCCAGCGCTCCAAAACACGATGCCAAAAGAATTTTGAATGAGGCACTGAATAAGCTAAGCGAAAAACAGCGCAGCCTGGTTTTATTGAAAGATTATGAGGGCTATAGTTACGAAGAGATTGGACAGATAACCGGGCTTAATGAAAGTCAGGTAAAAGTATATTTACACAGGGCAAGATTACTGTTGAGGGAGTATATAGTGAGCCCGGAAAACGTTATTTAAAACCCCCTCCGCCCCCTGAATGGGGAACTTTGGAGTATTATTATTTAAAGAGAATGAATATAAACCGATATAATTACGAAGCGTTTTTTTTACTGTATGTAGATAAGGAATTATCTGCCGCAGATAGAAAAGCTGTGGATGTATTTGTACAGGAAAATCCCGACCTGCAGATAGAATTGACAATGTTGCAACAAACCGTAGTAAAAGCCGATGATATAGTTTTAGAGAAAAAAGACTGGTTGTACATGGAAGAAGAACTTACTGCTTGGCAGGAAAATCTTTTATTATATGCCGATGATGAATTAACAATTGCTGATAAAAAATCTGTTGAAGCACTTTTGGCAACCAATAAAGCTGCACTGGCAGAATGGAATATTTTACAACATACAAAAATACAACCAGACATGGCTGTTGTTTTTGCAGATAAACAATCTTTATACAAAAAAGAAAGAGGCAGGGTTGTTGGCTTAAAATGGTGGCGTGCCGCTGCAGCCGCAGTAATACTTGGTTTTGGGATTTGGGCGGGGGTTTCGGTTTATAAAAACAATTATAAAACAACACCAGGTTCAACAGAGCTGGCAAACGACAATAATACCAAACCAGAACAAATAAAAACTGAGATCCCTGCCAACAAAATAACAACGCCTGCCAAAGAAAAACCGGCGGTGGAAAATATTGCTTCTGCTTCAACCCAACCAAAAAATAATACCCGGGTAATTGAAAAAATAAAACCTGAGGCTGAAAAAAATAAAGTTCAAAAAAATAATGCTACAACAACAGAAATTGTTGTTGAAAAAAATAACAGCAATAAAAAACGCGGTAATGATTTACCAAAACCTTATTTAGAAAATATTAACAACAGGGAAAGTAACAAAACAATAGTTGCCGGCGTAATACCTGAAAATAACAACAGCAGCAGGGTTTCCGGAAGCAATGATGCTGGAGTTAAAACCAATCCTAAAGAAAGCACATCCAATACTTTTATTGCCGGTGGCAACAATAACAAAACTGATCCAAATGCTATTGCGGTACAGGTGGTAAATAATAGAACTACTGGTGAAGAAAATAATAACCGTTACCTGAATGTAGATGATGATAAAGAAAAAAGAACAACACTGGGTGGATTTATACGCAAAGCAAAAAGAGTTATAGAGCGTACCACCAGCGTTAAAACCGGTGAAGGAATTAAAATTGCCGGGTTTGAAATTGCATTAAAATAATCACTTAAAATTAAAACAAATGAAAAAGCTAATTCTACTTTTAGCCCTGGCAATTATTTGCCTTAACGTATCGGCACAGGAAGATTCTGTTAAAACAAAACAAAACAAAGATACCATCCGCATTGGCGGTATCATCATTATTAAAAAAGGAGATAAGAACGACAAAAATGTGGAAGTTAAGGTTACAACTGATAATGCTAAGAAAAAAAAATCCAATGTTAGTACCAACTGGTGGATAGTTGATCTTGGATTTGCAAACTACAGCGACAAGACAAATTATGCCAGTACAGGCAGTTATTTAATCAACAGGCCGGGTTATCCTGCATTAGACAAAAATGACTTTAAACTAAAAGCAGGCAAAAGCGTAAATGTAAATATCTGGGTTTTTATGCAAAGGATTAACTTAATAAAACATTATGTAAACCTCCAGTATGGCTTTGGTGTGGAACTGAATAATTACCGCTATAAATCGGCCATTAGTTACAACGAAGATGGCCTTGTACCTTACACGGCAAACACCCAAACCAACGCCCCGTTTATTTTCAGGGATTCTATTTCTTTCTCAAAAAACAAACTGGCAGCCGATTATGCTACTTTACCGGTAATGCTGAATTTTGTTACCAATCCCCACCAGCGTAAAAAAGGTATAAGTCTGGGCCTGGGAGTAAGTGCCGGCTACTTATACAGCCAGCGCAACAAACAGGTAAGTAACGAAAGGGGTAAACAAAAGAACCGGGGCGATTATAATATGGAAAGGTTTAAGCTTTCATACGTAGCCGAACTTGGCCTGGGGCCGGTTATGCTCTATGGTTCCTACAGCCCAACATCCATATATGAAAAAAATCTCAATATCAGGCCATACAATTTAGGTTTCAGGTTTAGTTATTGGTAAAAGCTCTCTCTCCCCAATCCCTTGTCCATAAAGGTTTTCCGGAATGGACGAGGGTTGGTTTTTTTTTATAACAACTTCCGGCAATGCTGCAAGTTTTTTTTCCACAATCACTATTTTTTGTTAATGTTTATCAGCATAATAAAATAATTTTACACGGCATGTCGTTTGCAATTAAAAAGAAAATTATTTTTACCTGATGAAATTTACCCGGCTTTTTCAAATCAGCATGTTAACCTCGGTTGTTGCCTTGTTATCTTTTGTTCCTGTAAACAAAAAAAAACCGGCTGCAAAAAAACCGACCAAACATGTAAAACGGGTTATTAAAGACAGCATACTCAATCCTTACTATATTATTGTTGATAAAAGCGAATATGAATTATATGTGTATGATGCGGAAGGATGGTATGCAACTTACCCCATCGTTTTTGGCAGTAAGGACCTTGGAGATAAGATGAGAGAAGGAGATAAAAAAACACCCGATGGTAATTTTAAAATAATCCTTAAAAAAATTCACAACCAATGGGGCCCCGAGTTGCTGTTAGATTATCCCAACGATATAAGTGTTCAAAAATTTAATGAAAGAAAAGCAAAAGGCCTGGTACCCAAAACCGCAAGAATAGGTAATGGTATTGCCATACATGCCACCCGCCCTCAGGAAGAATGGACCGTTGATAATTTTTACAACTGGACCGATGGTTGTGTATCTGTAAAATATACCGAAATGAAAGACCTGTACAGTTATATACCCGTGGGTACGCCTGTTACCATACGCCAATAATCCCGGTATTCTCCCCAACCATCCTATTAATTATTTATAATAGTCTCTCAATATTTTCTGGGAAAATAATTTAAACACGCCGATCCCTTTATAGGTCCAGTTATAATCTTCCCTCATATTAACGCCTGTGATCTCATATTTAACAACAATTTTATCTGCAAGTATTTCAATGAAAAGCTCATTATAAGCCGACTGAACAGTGGCTGTATAGGGGGCGCTGTAGCAATTATCTGCTTCATCAAGTAAAATCAGATCGGCAGGCAACCACTTTTTTATGAAGTTTAGCTGCGTATCGGAACATTGAAATCCGAGGCCCAGGGTTTTGGTGAATTTACACGACAGGTTTGAATATCCTTTATTGGGATGATCGTCGCTCCACCAGCAATCGGTTCCGGCCTGGGTGCTGTAAAATGCCAGTATGGCCCGTACCTGTTCTTTACAGTGCTTTATATAATTGTCATTTAGCCATAGATCACCATCTTTGTTAGTTGAGATAATTTTTATTTTTTGAGTTGCCTTATTTTTTTCTATTAGTGCAATAGCGGTATTCATTTCTGATGAATATTTTTTTTCTATAGCTTCAAAAAATTTAGAATCATCGTATGACGCTCTTTTTTTTCTCCAGTTTCCGTTAATATGCTGCTGATCTTTCATACTGCCGGAAAAAAATCCGGTAGTATCTTTTCCGGTATATTCTGTTATTTCAAAACTTTCATCTTTTAAAGTACCAATAATATTAATTCTTTGTCTTTTTGAATCATACGAATACCACCCGTTAACAATATCTCCATTAAGTTTAAAAACCATGGTAAATGGATATTTCTCCGCTATCACTCCAATAAAACGAAGCGAATCATCTTGTTTTTTTTGGCTCAAACTTTTTGATACCCTGTTACCTGCAGTGCTGCTGATAATAAGCAAGATCATCAGTGATAGCAAACCTGCTTTTTTTTTCATATAAATTCATTTAAATAAACAACAAACTCCCATCCCCATAACTCAAAAAACGAAAATCATGCTGCAGGGCATAGTCATAAATTTTTCGCCAATCATCTCCAATGGCTGCAGCAACCAGTAAAAGTAAAGTTGATTGAGGCTGATGAAAATTCGTAATAATAGCCTTTGCAATTTTAAAACTATAACCGGGTGCAATCAGTATCTGCGATTGAGTAAATAATTTTTCCTGGTTGTTTTCTTTCATCCAGTTTAATAAGGCCGATAATGATTCTTCAGCTGTCAATTTAATACCAGTCAACGGGGCTTCATAAACCTCCCATTGGTTTATCGTCAATTGTTTTATTGCCGGTTGCATATTTACTTTAACGCCCAGCCAGTAAAGGCTTTCCAGCGTTCTTAACGAAGTGGTGCCTACGGCAACTATGGTTTTATCAAGTTGCCTGATAAGATTTTCAATCATGTCAGTACTTACATCAATCCATTCAGCATGCATTTCATGATCCTGCATTACGGCGGCTTTCACCGGCTTAAATGTACCTGCGCCCACATGCAGGGTAACAAAATCTGTTTGAATATTTTTTGCAGCAAAGCTTTTAAATATATCATCAGTAAAATGCAATCCTGCTGTTGGTGCGGCCACCGAACCTTCATCCCGTGCATAAATGGTTTGATAGCGTTCTGTATCTGCTATTTCTGTTTTTCTTTTTATGTATGGCGGCAACGGCATATCGCCACAATGCTCCAGCACTTCGGCAAAACTTAACTCCTCCGGCATCCATGAAAACTCCACAACATACGCATCTGATAACTTCTCAACCAGTTTAGCCTTTATTGCCAACTGCCCACTGCCAATTGCCAACTGCTTCTCCAATTCCCCTTCTTTCCATTTACTAGCCCCTCCAATCATACACTTCCATCTCACCGAACCTTTTTTGTTCATCACGCTGCTGTATTCATTAATAGCTTCATCAGGTTCCAGGCAAAAAATTTCAATAATGCCTCCACTCTTTTTTTTAAAACGGATCCGGGCCTTAATTACCCTGGTGTTATTAAAAATCAGGAGACTTTCTGCAGGCAGATGATCAGCAATGTTTTTATAAAAATCCTGTTGGATATTTCCATTTTTATAAATCAATAATTTTGATGCATCCCTTGTTGCCAAAGGATGCAGCGCAATTCTTTCTGCAGGAAGCGCATAAGTAAAATCCAGGATAGATATTTTTTTTGGGTCGGTCATTTTAAAAACGCCGCTACTTCGGCCTCCCACTTTGCTGTTTCTTTTTTACAAATACTTTCGTGGCCGGTGTTTTCATATACCACAAATTTTTTGTTTGGGTTACTGATATTGGTAAATAAAATATCCTCTTCGGCTTTACTTACCCTTGGGTCGTTTTTACCCCATTGCAGTAAAACAGGGCAGGTAATGTTTTTAACAAATTCCTGCGGCTTCATACCAAAGGCCCAAAAGCCATGTTCGGTTCCACCCCAAAATGTAAGTAAGGTTCCTATAGGTTCGGCTGGTAAACCCATAATTTTTAACCGGCCTCTTACTGCATCTTTAATGGTGCCAAAGGGCATTTCTAAAATTACTTTTTGGGGCTTAAGCTGGTAATCTTTAACTGCTTTTGTTATGGCTGATGCGCCCATAGAGATTCCCCAAAGCACCAAATTTTTTTCGCCTTCGCTGCTGATATAATCGTAGGCGGATCTTATATCTTCTGTTTCATCATAACCAATGGTGCAGGTATTTCCATCGCTGTTACCATGTGCCCTGAAATCGACCAGCAAAGTATTGTATCCCATTTTTTTAAATGATTCAGCCTCTTTATATACATCTGATTTGTTGCCGCCATGCCCATGAAAAAGTAAAACTGTGCCTGCCGCACTGTCAACGGGAATATACCAGGCTTCTAATTTCAGACTGTCTTTCGTTGTTAAATAAATAGTATTACATGTTGAATCTGTGGTAACATTATTCTTCTTTTTTTCGGCATTAATACCAAACAGTATTTCTTTGGTTTTATCCCAGCTTGTTTTGTCCCCGGCTTTTTTTATACTGATTTCGCCGGTATTATAAAAGTGGGTAAACTTGTAGGCATGAAATGCCACTATTATATTTACCAGGATGAACAGCACAACAACAGTGCGTATTAAAAACTTAAAAAATCTTTTCATTGTTAACTTAAAATTTGTTCAAATGTAAAATAAAAATAGTGCCAACGGTAATTTATCCATTTGTATTATATGTACTTTTGGCGCTCATTTTTGTAAAACAAATATTTATGCGATTTATTAAATCCCTGTTCTTGGTAAGTTTTATGCTTTTAACTGCTTCCGTAATTGCCCAAACCGGCAAATATGAGTGGAAAGAAGCCACATCCGCTGGATACACTTATAAATATGTAACCAATGATCCCGCAAAAGCTAGATTTTATACGTTGAAAAACGGGCTTACTGTTATACTAAGCCCAACCAATAAAGACCCCCGCATACAATGTTATGTGGCTACAAAAGCAGGCAGTAAAACAGACCCGGCAAACCACACCGGTCTTGCGCATTACCTGGAGCACATGCTTTTTAAAGGAACTGATAAATTTGGATCGCTTGATTGGGCTAAAGAAAAACCAGAGCTGGATAAAATTGATGCATTATATGAAGAGTATAATAAAACAACTGACCCTGAAAAACGCAAAGTCATTTATCACCGGATAGATTCGGTATCGGGTGTGGCTTCAAAATATGCTATTGCCAATGAGTACGATAAAATGATGTCCTCAATGGGTGCACAGGGTACAAATGCCTTTACATCTTTTGAACAAACAGTTTATACCGATGATGTGCCTGCAAGCGCCATTGATAAATACCTGGCCGTGCAGGGCGAGCGTTTCAGGAATCCACAGATGCGGATTTTTCATACCGAATTAGAAGCTGTTTACGAAGAAAAGAACCGCAGCCTGGATGCTGATGGAAGTAAGGTTTTTGAAAAACTGTTTGCCGAGTTGTTTAAAAACCATAACTATGGTTTACAAACAACCATTGGTACCATCGAACATTTAAAAAATCCTTCGCTTGTTGAAATTAAAAAATACTTTTCCAAATATTATGTATCCAACAACATGGGGGTTATTATGAGCGGTGATTTTGATCCCGATGTAATGATTAAAAAAGTGGATGCCAGTTTTGCTTACATGCAAATTAAACCGCTTGCCAAATATAATTTTACGCCTGAAGAACCTATTACTACGCCAATTGTAGCAGAAGTTGTTGGCCCCGATGCAGAAAGTGTTACCATCGGTTATCGCCTGCCGGGTAATAAAGCAAAAGATGTTTTATTAGCCGACCTGGTTGGACAAATACTTACAAATGGAAAAGCAGGATTGATGGACCTCAACCTGGTAAAAAAACAAAAGCTGTTGCGGGCATCTGCATCAACCGATATTTTAATTGACTATAGTGTTTTGTCAATGCGTGGCATACCTACACTGGGCCAGTCGTTAGATGAAGTAAAAACCCTGATGCTTGGCGAGATCGAAAATCTTAAAAAAGGAAATTTTGATGATGAACTCATCACCTCCATTATCAATAACCAAAAGAAAACTAAAATTCAGGCCACAGAAACTTACAGCGCCAGGGCCAGTGACCTGATGGATGCATTTACATCGGAACTGGATTGGCAGCAGCAGGTGGCTTATACTGATCAACTTTCTAAATTAACTAAAAAAGATATTGTAGCCTTTGCCAATAAATATTTTGGTGAGAATTATGTGGTGATCTTAAAACGTAAGGGGGAAGATAAAAATATTATTAAGGTTGATAAGCCACCTATTACGCCGGTAGAAACCAACCGGGATTCGCAATCAGATTTTGTAAAACGTGTAAATAATATGCCGGCTACGGCAGTTAAACCGATTTTCCTTGATTATAATAAAGACCTGCAAAAAGCAAAAATTGGCCCTGCAGAAATTTTGTATGTGCAAAATAAAGATAACAGCCTTTTCAGGTTACGCTACCGTTTTGATATGGGAACCTGGAACGATAAAAAACTAAGCCTTGCTGCACAATATTTACAGTTTTTGAGTACCGATAAAATGAGTGCCGAAGAGATAACCAAAGCATTTTATAAAATAGCCTGCAGTTTTACTGTAGCTGCTTCTGCAGAATTTACAACAATAACTATTGAAGGATTACAGGAAAATCTTAGCCAGGCCGTACAATTATTTGAAGACGTTTTAAAAAACTGCAAAGCTGATGAAGATGCTTTAAAATCTTTAAAAGCAAGGATCACAAAATCGCGTACAGATGCTAAGGCCAATAAAGCAGCCATCATGAGCGGCCTGGTTAACTATGCCAGGTTTGGCGAAAAGAACCCTTTTAATTATACCCTTACAGATGCTGAACTGAACAATACCACATCGGCCGAACTGGTAAATATTTTACATGGCTTAAACAGCAATGCACATAAAATTTTGTACTACGGCCCTCAGCCGCTGGCAGCGTTTACAACAGGTTTAAAAACCATGCACAGCATACCTGCGGTGTTCAACGCAACTTCTGCACCGGTAAGATTCACAAATGCAATTCAAACTAAAAACCAGGTTTTATTTGCTGACTATAAAATGGTGCAGGCTGAAGTACGCTGGGTGAGAAATACAACTGGTTACAGCGCAGATAAAGAACCGGTGATTGACATTTTTAATAATTATTTTGGAGGCGGCATGAGCGGATTGGTTTTTCAAACCATCAGGGAGAGTAAGGCCCTTGCATATTCTACTTTTGCTTTTTATGCAAAGCCCGATAAAAAGGAAGACCCGTTTTATACCCTTGCTTATGTAGGAAGCCAGGCCGATAAATTTAATGAATCTGTTGTTGCCATGAATGAGTTGCTGAACGATTTGCCCAACGTGGTGGAGAATGTAAAAAATGCACGGGCCGGTATAAAAAAAGATATTGAAACTGAACGCATCACACAGGACGCTATAATTTTCAATTATCTTGCTGCACAGCGCAAGGGATTGAATGAAGACATCCGGAAAAAAACTTATGTTGCTGTTGATAAGATAGGCTATAAAGAACTGAAACAATTCCATACTGATAATATCGCCAACAAGCCATACACCTATGCCATCGTTGCTTCTGAAAAGAAACTAAGCGAAGATGACATGAAGAAATTTGGTGAAGTGAAAAAGCTGAGTTTGGAAGAGATATTTGGGTATTAAAAATTTCTGATTTTTTTTTTGAAGAGCTCCTTTATGGGGCTCTTTCTTGGTAAATCTGTTTATTGCATTAACAGAGTTGACCAAAAATATAATTGAATACTTTAGTTTTGCCGTTATGACAGAATCTGAATTACAACAATACATTTTAGCTAATTATCCAAAAGAGAATACTTCAGTGGAATGGAAAGCTTACGGAAATCTGAAGAATGCTGTTTCGGGGCATGAAGGAGATGATATTATCTCTTACGTATCGGCGATTGCAAATATGAATGGGGGCGTTCTGATTATTGGTATTGAAGATCAATCTGCAAAAATATTGGGGATAGAAAATTTTCATGGATTTACAAGTGAGAATTTGCCTTTCCGTTTGGCAGGAAATTGCACACATCTCAGTACCGAAGATTTATCTGTTGAAGCTTTTGCAACTTCTGATACATCAAAAACAATCTGGTTCATTCATATACCTAAGCATAAACCAAGAAAGCCTGTTATTGCACATAAAAAAGCATGGCAACGTATTGGGGATAGCCTTGTTGTAATGACAAAAGAAAGGGATGAAACAATTTTAAATGAGCCTTTACAATTGCCAAGTGATTGGACTGCAGTAACAATAGATTCAGCATCCATAAATGACCTGGATCGTTATGCAATTTTACGGGCAAGAGATTTGTATAAAGTCAAGAATAAACATATTGCTCATTTAATTGATGGTTGGGACGATAAAATTTTTTTGAATAAAGCCCGAATAACCAGAGATGATAAAATTACACGTGCAGCAATTCTTCTTTTAGGTAAATACGAATCAAATCACCTTCTTGAGCCCGGGTCTTCAACAATTATGTGGGTTTTATTAAATAATCAAGGGCAAAAAATAGACTACCAAGCATTTTCTTGCCCCTTACTTCTGGAAGTAGATAAAGTTTTTGCCAAGATTAGGAATTTAAAGTATCGTTATATAAAATCTGACACACTTTTTCCAGAAGAAATTGATATGTACGATCCTTACGTTATCAGAGAACCATTGCATAACTGCATTGCACATCAAGATTACGAAATGGGTGGGAGGATAAATGTTATTGAAAAGGAAAGTCAAATTGAATTCCAGAATTTAGGTACTTTTTTGCCAGGTTCTATCAACCCATTAATTTTTGAAAATTATACACCTTCTTTTTACCGAAACAAATTTTTGGCAGAAGCTATGGTTAACTTAAATATGATTGATACAATAGGTAGTGGTATAAAAAGAATTTTTGAAATACAGAGAGATAAATTTTTTCCACTTCCTGATTATGATTTAAAGGACAGGAAAATAAAAGTCACTCTTACAGGAAAAGTAATTGATTTAGAATACGCTAAACTTTTGGCAAACAAAAGGGATTTGACTTTGTATGAAATCTATCTTTTAGATAAAGTTCAAAAAAACAAATCACTTGCTGTAGACGAAATAAAAATCTTAAAACAAAAGGAATATGTAGATGGAAAAAAGGGGCATTATTATATTTCTGCCTCCATTGCAGAAGTTACCGGAGAAAAAATTGCTTACACAAGAAAGAAAGGATTTTCAACAAAAATTTATAGTGATATTTTATTAGAAAGTTTGCAACATCATAAGAAAGGGTTATCCCGCAAAGAAGTAGAAGAGCTTGTAATACATCAGTTTCCAGAGTCATTGAGTATTTTAGAAAAAAAAGTAAAACTTACTGGTATTCTAACTAAACTTCGTAAAGAAAATAAAATTATAAACTCGGGTAGTGACAGTAAACCCTCTTGGACTCTTTTATAATTGTCAAATTTCTCTTTGAAAAACTATAAAATGTAAAAAAAATTCAAAGAAATAATCAATGAATATTTTATTTTAAGTGGTTGATATTCATTCACTTAGCTTCATTGAATAGTTCTTAAATAAAAAATATATTTTTTTTGAAAGAGAACTTACATTTTAAGCTTGCTTTTATTTTTAGTCATTAATCAGAAAGACAAGTAGCGTCTAGTTCATCTAAACCTCCTCCATAACCAGGTTTTAATCCTACATCACTAAGCGCTTTTGCCGCATCATGATTTTTAATAAGTGCTGTTGTAATTGCTTGCATTTTTTTTGATTGCTCCTTTGAAACCCACACAGGATGGTCTAAAATCCTTTTTATACTATTCTCAATAAAATCAATTCTTTCTTCATCAATTTCCTTATCAATAAGTTCACGACCGTCTGGTAAAATATATTTTTTTCCAAAAACAGATCTTATTAAAGTCATAACATATGCTAGGGAAACTTGATAAGCCAATCTCTTTCTTTTTAATTCATCTTGTGGTGTTAGTAAATCTGGAGCATCTGGCTTAAACAGTTGCTGATAAAAAGTATTAAGAATTTTAATTACAATATCGGCTTCTCTTGATCTTAATTTTTGACTGCTAAGAAAAGTTTCTTTTAATGGAGCTGTATGTAGAAGTTGTTTTAAAACTTTATTCTTAAATGTGGTTTCCGACATAGAAAACTCATCTGTAGGTTTCTGCCCTGGTTTTAAAACTGTTTTTTTAAATTCAAGATTATCAGAATCAATGATTGATTGATATAAAGCGTCTGTAAATGCTGATTTTGCCCTTGCTTTTTCATCTTTATCTACCCAATTAATGAATCCATCTTCACTAGCATTTTCTGTCCCAACTTCTGTTTCATATTTACTAACTCTATCTTGCCATTCATCAGACATTTTCGCAGCTAATTCAAAGGGGGAAAGAGGTAATTTTTTAATTTTGGATTGAACAGAATTGACAAGTCTTATTGCTTGATCTTTTGTTATGTCAATATAAACTTTAATAACAATTTTTTCTCTGCCATCTACCCAGAATGCAAGTGTCTTATGTTGACCATCAAACATTAAAGCATTATAAAGATTTATTCCTGTCAAATCTTTTTTTAAGCGGCAGGCTGGAGCTTCATGTAAAGGGTTTCTATTTATATCATTATATATTTGCCAAAGATGTTGTTCCTTTATAGTTCTAGGTTGACATTCATCATCGTTAAAAATAGCATTGGCTGGAACTTCTACAAAGCAAAATTTAAAATCTCCTTCTTTGTTTGTTTCGGAATAAACTTGTACAGATGATATGCTGTTATCTGCAAAAGTAAAAGTTGCATTATTTCCTTCACTTAATATTTGAATAGGTTTTGGTTCAATGTTTAAAAGTTTAGCAGCTTGGTCATATTTTAAAAATCCTCCATTATCTTTCATTAATCTAACTAATTTTAGATAAGGTCTTACATCTACTGTTGGGTGATTTCTTTTAAAAGAATTACAGGAAACATGCGTAAGATTTAAATTATCTAGAATAGTTTCACCTTTATCTGATTCCGGAATGTCATGATCAGGCACTATATCCTCTCCTGCTTCATTTAGCACTCCACCACATAAAAAACATAATTCTCCAGATTTGTTCCATAATAATTGATCTGCATTATCTTGCTCATTTTTAGGCAGTTTCTTTATTAAGGTCTTTGAAATCTTTATTGCCATATTCTTTCATTTTATAAACTATACTGCATAAAAGTAATCTTTATATTCTATGCTACTATTAATGGGGTACATCAAAATTCTAAATAAAAGGGTAATAGTTCAGAATCTTAGTTTTTAATTTTTATATTGTTTACCAGAACCCTCCTTAATCTTTATTAATCCATCCATCGAGACATTTTTAATAATCTCTGATGTGTATTTTCCATCAGGCCATCTTATCTCAATCTCCTCTATACTGGTTGCTTTACCCAGCCCTGCGGAAACCGTTAATGGACTTGATCCAAAACTCCCACCCGTACTTACAACATGATAAAAATTTTGTAAACTCCCATCTGCAAATTTTACTTTAATTCTTACGCTTGCTCCTATGGCTGATCTGTTAGAACGGGCACCTTCTAATTTTAATTTTATCCAGTGATTGCCCGTAACAGAACTGTTCTCAAAAAGTATATTCTTGAAATGATCGCCTTCAACAGCTCCACCCATCACTTCATAAATATCCTGGTCGCCATCATTGTCAATGTCGGCAAAAGCAACTGCATGACCCTTTTGAATATGCCCTGTATTGGTTGCATAAGTAATGTCTTCAAAACTTTTGCCACCAATATTGTGGTATAATTTATTGGGAACTATACTGGTGTAGGGCGGTGCGCCTGTACCCAGGTAATAATCAAGCCAGCCATCA
>JANNYY010000375.1:0-3086 GCA_031410355.1 Chitinophagaceae bacterium
GGGTGCTGAATGCCATTCCGGAAAATGAAAATCATCGTGCCGAATATTTGGCAGATTATAAAAGCATGATGAATGCACTGGCTAAAGTGCAACGGGCAGATGGTTACTGGAACGTAAGCCTGCACGACTCTGCAAACTTTGGCGGAAAAGAATTAACCGGTACATCGCTTTTTGTTTATGGCATGGCCTGGGGAATTAACAACGGTCATTTGGAAAAGAAAAAATACCTGCCCATTGTAATAAAAGCATGGAATGCCATGGCAAAAGAAAGTGTTCATGCAAATGGATTCTTGGGTTGGGTTCAGGGTACGGGCAAAGAACCAAAAGAATCGCAGCCGGTTACATATACCAGGGAGCCAGACTTTGAAGATTTCGGCCTGGGTTGTTTCTTACTGGCCGGAAGTGAAGTGTATAAACTTAGAAAATGATCTTGTGATGATCAGCAATAAAACAATAGTTTAAAATGAATAACAAAATATCAATCTTTTTATTCCTGCTTATTTCAAATTCAGCTTTGGCACAAACAGTTACAGAAATGCCTTTGTATCCCGGGGCCATTCCGGGTGCAAAACAGTCGGCAGTTAAAGAACAGATCATATTTGTAAACGGTGCGGTTCGTATTGCTTCTGTTATTACGCCAACGCTTACAAAATTCACTCCTGTAAAATCTAATGGCGTATCAGTTATCATTTGTCCCGGCGGTGGTTATGGCCGTTTGGCCATAGATCACGAAGGGGTTGAAGTAGCAAAAGCATTCAATCAAATTGGCATAACGGCTTTTGTTTTAAAATACCGCCTGCCAAGCGATTCAATCATGATTGATAAAACAACCGGGCCATTGCAGGATGCACAGGAAGCAATAAGAATGATAAGAAAACAGGCTGCAGCATGGGGATTGAATCCTGCTAAGATCGGCATCATGGGTTTTTCGGCAGGTGGCCACCTGGCCGCAACAGCGGCAACGCATTTTAATATGATGGCAGATGCTTCAACAAAAGATACAACTTCTGTTCGCCCTGATTTTGCCATACTTATTTACCCGGTAATAAGTTTTGATGACAGCATTACACACAAAGGTTCCAAAACAAATTTAATTGGAAAAAATCCAACGGCAGAACAAACAAAATTATTTTCAAATGAATTGCAGGTAACAAAAAATTCACCCCCGGCATTCCTGGTTCATGCGGGTGATGATGGCACCGTGCCGGTTGAAAACAGCATCCGTTATTACCAGGCTTGTATAAAAAATAAAGTGCCTGCAGAAATGCATGTTTATCCAAAAGGCGGGCATGGCTTTGGATTGAATAATAAAACTACTGCCGATAAATGGTTCGACAGGTTAATAAACTGGCTGAGCACAATTCAATAGATAGAAAATGAAAGTAGGATTATTTATACCCTGTTATATTGACCAGTTTTATCCGCAGGTTGGCATAGCTTCTTTGGAACTGCTGGAGAAATCAGGCTGCGAAGTTTATTTCCCCATGAACCAGACCTGTTGCGGCCAACCCATGGCCAACAGCGGCTTTGCAGCTTTGTCTGCAGGTTGCGATAAGAATTTTGTACAAAATTTTTCGGGCTTTGATTATATCGTGGCACCATCAGGGAGTTGTGTATTGCACATCAAACAACATTTGCATGATGCCGATGAAGAGAAGGCCAGCTACATTAAAACACATATTTATGAGTTAACCGAATTTTTAGTTGATGTTTTAAAAATAGAAAAATTAGAAGCGGGTTTTCCGCATAAAGTTGGTTTGCATGTGGCCTGCCACGGGCAAAGAGGTTTGCATCTTTCTTCCATGAGTGAATTGATGGAGCCAGCTTTTTCGAAGCCCGAAAAATTGCTGAACATGGTGAAAGGTCTTCAAATAGCAAAGCCCAAACGCCTTGATGAATGCTGTGGTTTTGGTGGAACCTTTTGTGTGTTTGAAGAAGCAGTATCTGTAAAAATGGGCAAGGACAGAATTAAAGAACATGCTGCAAATGAAGTGGCCTACATTACCGCAGCAGATACCAGTTGCCTCATGCACCTTGAAGGGATTTTAAAAAGGCAGGGCAGCAGCATAAAAACAATTCACATTGCAGAAATATTAAACAGCAGTATAGCATGAAAACAATACCACATGCAGATGCTGCTGAGCAATTTATAAAAGATGAGCCAAGAACCGACTGGCATGATGAGACCCTTTGGTTTGTACGGGAAAAAAGAGATAAGGCGGCGCATGGTGTTGCCGAATGGGAACTGCTGAGAGAATGGGCATCAAAAATAAAAGACCACACGCTTTCTAATCTTGATAATTATTTAATTGAGTTTGAAGAAAAAGCCAAAGCAAAGGGCATCACGGTTCACTGGGCTGCAGATGGCGAAGAGCATAATAAAATCATTTTCGGCATCATCCAAAAAAATAATATCCAGAAAATAGTTAAGAGCAAATCTATGCTCACCGAAGAATGTGGGCTGAATGAATTTCTTCATGCAAAAGGAATTGAAACTGTTGATACAGATTTGGGCGAAAGAATTGTACAGTTTCGGGATGAAGCGCCCAGCCATATTGTGTTGCCGGCAATACATTTAAAGAAGGAAGATGTAAGTAAAACTTTTCACCAGCATTTGGGCACAGAAAAGGGAAACAACGATCCGCAATATTTAACCGAAGCTGCCCGGCAGCATTTGCGTGATAAATTTATACAATCAGAGCTGGCTATTACAGGCGTAAATTTTGCAGTTGCAGAAACGGGCGGCTTTGTGGTATGCACCAATGAAGGCAATGCAGATATGGGAGCACATGCCGCATCAATACATATTGCCTGCATGGGTTTTGAAAAGATAATTCCCAAAGCGGAACATTTGGCTGTGTACCTGCGCCTGTTGGCCAGGAGTGCAACGGGCCAGCCTATCACAACGTACTCAAGTCATTATCATAAGCCAAGGGCCGGCCAGCAAATGCATATTGTAATTGTTGATAACGGTCGAGCCAAACAATTGGGCAGAGCCGATTTCAGGAACTCTTTAAAATGTATCCGCTGTGCCGCCTGTTTTAACACCTGCCCGGTTTATCGCCGCAGCGGCGGGCATAGTTATC
>JANNYY010000376.1:0-1725 GCA_031410355.1 Chitinophagaceae bacterium
AATTTTTATGAGCAGGCAATGCCGCTGAACCGGAATGATGCAGAATTTGGAACGATACTGGTTAACAGGGGCAACGGAAATTTTATAGCTGAAAGAATAAATGGCATCATTATTAAAAACCAGGTTCGGCATATCAAAGCAGTTATGGTTAATAAAAAGAAAGCTTTTGTAATAGCCAGGAACAACGATGCACTAATGATTATACAATAAAGCCGGTAAATTTAATAAACCGGGTACAATGCTTTGGCCTGAATGATTTGCGAATCATCAAATTCAATGCCTTCTGTTATCAGTTTTATAAATGGTATGGCCATACTTTTCATATCATTATCCGTTTCGTATTGAGCCAGTGCATTTAATGGTGTAATAGTATTGGCAAAACTTCCCTGGTAATACGACATTAATAATTTTCCCATGTATGGCATTCTTTTTAAAATAAAAGGGCCGGTAAAAGGCACATCGGTGGTATTGGTAATACCAATGCTGGTAAATAAATGAATACTGTCTTTGCCATAAGGTAACATATAAAATATCCGCACACCATTGTAGCCCAGATTTTTTGCTTCAGCAAATTTTATAAGTGATTCGTATAAATTTTTAAAAGCGGCTTTTTTTTCCTCTTTGGATACAACTATAGAAGAGAACAGGAAAGCGGTATCTGTAACACTGGTCATTTCAACTTCGTAGCCATACATTTTTTTTGTGTCTCCGATATAATCCTTCAAATTTTCCAGGCTTTTTTCAGTGTATTGGATAATTTTATCGGCGTTGAAAATCTGTTGCCATAATGTAGATGAATAACTTGCTGTTACTTTACTGTAATGCCCTGTATCCGGCATTACAGTAAAGAGTATTGCTTTTGAATTTTTATTTTCTGCAACCTCGTATTGGGCCGAATAGCCAATAATATTAGTTATTTTCAGCGAACTGTTTACGTACTCAATACTTTCCTGTTTAATTATTTTATTACTGTTTGTATCAGCTTCAGCAAAGGGCAAAAACCATTTAGCTATTTTATTTAATGATGAAATTTCACGGTGAATTACAGGAACGGAAGCATTGATCTTAATTTCTTTGTAATATACTTTTTTAAATAAAGTAGCATAAACAATAAATGCAGTTAGTAGAAAGAGGATTGTAACTGTAATGTACTTTCTGTTAATCACCTTGTAAATTATTTTAAAAATCAGTTAATTAAGCGCAAAAATAAAACTAACTGAATTACCAAACTGATTTCATTTCCCAAATCTGCAGCTTTTCAAATTTGCTATTTGAACCGGTGTTGAATAATACTATGCCTCTATCGCCTGCATCAGGAAAAAGTTGTGCAGTAAAAACGGCTTCGCCACCATTCACAAAAATTTCGGCAAAGCTGTTATCGTAAAATACCTGCAGATGAATTTTGTCATTTTTTAAGGTGATAGCTTTTTCAAAACGTGCCAACTTTTTAAAATTATCATTAAAGCTTACGTTGCCGGTTTTACTACGGTCAATGTAAAATATTTTTGTTGCAGCATTATAACCAATTTCAAAATAATTGCTGCCGCCAACTGCCAGCCTCAAGCCACAAACTTCATCAGCAGCAGGTTCTATGTCAACCTGTAACTCAAATTGTTTGCTATTAACTGGCAAAATCTTTTTGTCACTAACCATAACATCCTTCAATGTAAACACTTTTTTTCTTAACGTATTGGTATTGCTTACCGGTTTTTGTATGAGTATCCA
>JANNYY010000377.1:0-5912 GCA_031410355.1 Chitinophagaceae bacterium
CGATACCATGACCGAAGGGGAAGATTTTTTCTTTACCGGCATACCCAGTTTTTCGCCTGAAATATTTAAAGAGGTACTTAACAAAGACCCGATGAAAACTAAGCAGTTGGAGAAAGGGTTATTGCAGTTAACTGATGAAGGTGTTGCTCAATTATTCACCCAGTTTGGCGGCAATAAAAAAATAATCGGTTGTGTTGGCGAGCTACAGTTTGAAGTGATACAATACCGGCTGTTGCAGGAGTACGGCGCATCGGTACAAATGAATAACCTGCCGTTTTTTAAAGCCTGCTGGCTTACCAGCAAAGACCCAAAAAAATTAGACGACTTTATAAAATACAAGCAGGCCAATATTGCAGAGGATAAAGATAACCACCTGGTTTACTTAGCCAACAGCGAATGGTTTTTAAATACTGAGATACAGAACAACCCCGATATTGAATTTCATTTTACGAGTGAGATACATAAGTAAGAAATGTGCTGATGTGCTAATTTGCTGATGTGCTAATGAAAAGTTTTAAATTTAGGATTGTAATTTTTAAAATTCAGTAAATGAGTAAAGGAATATCTACCAATCAACAGGCAAAAGACAAAACCGGACAGTCTGTTTCTGAAGAAGAAATTTTGAAAGAGCGCTTTCATGAAGCATGGATTTTAACATGTAAAGCTTATAATATTGATCCTGAAAATCCACCTAAAATGGAGAAACGAATGTATTTTGCTGGTTCACATGAAGATCACCAAAAATATATGGATGAGCAGGAAAAGCTCGGCCTGTAACCCACTCATTTTCTCAATTTAAAACTCACCACGCCATTACTGGTTTTACTGCTGCTTACATTAAGTTCGTATCTTTTATTCCCATCGTAAATCACCATTAATGCTGTGTTTGGAGGTATGCTGCCCAGGTTTTCTGCATACATTACCAATTCATTTTGGCTGTTACCCGGCGCAATTTTAATGTAGAAGGTTAAGGGCTTATCTGTAAGCAATTGATGTGTAGTAAGTATTTTATTGTTGTAGATCAATGTAACACTGTCACCATCAACTATACCATTATCGTACAATGTTACCGAAACCGAATCGTGTTCAACAATAATTTCTTTTATCAGGTCATTTTTTCTTTCTTCCAGCACTATTTCTTTTTCTTTGGCAAAATTCAATGTGTTGATATAACCCGCAGTTAATTCCACCGACGCATTTGTTGCAAGCAATGGATTCATTTCACTTAAAGAATCAGGCTTTGCATTTGCTTTTTTAGCTTTAGGATTATTTCTATTTTTTTTCTCTATCGATTTTTCCTTTACATACAGAGGTTCTTTCACTTCAGGTTTTTCATCACAAAGGGCCGTAATTTCTTCTTTGCTCAGGGCACGGTCATAAATTCTTATTTCATCAAGATCACCATTAAGCCAGTAAGGGTATTGATCACTATTTGCATGGCCTACATAAAGATCATAGGCATTTTTAAAGCTGACTAACGAAATGGAAGAAGCCTGCAAAAAACAGTTTATATAGAGCCGCGCTGTTTTTCCATCATAAGTTGCTGTTACATGATACCATTTATTTAGTTTTACCAGTGGGTTTGCCGCTAATGCCCCGGCAGCGTCATAAAACCTTTCTTCTTTAGTTGTTGGTGTTGTGCAGCCCGTATATGCATCAGAGAATCTTAAAGAATAATTTCCCTGTAAATAATCCGCATCACCTTTCATCACCATTATATTGTTATAGCATTTTCCTGTATAAAATCCCATAGGTTTTACCCATACTGAAATTGACATTTTATTCCCCATGTTAATACTTTGGTTGTTAAGTATCTTCATATAGGTATTCTTCCCGTTAAAATGATAGGCACTTTTAGGGTTTCCAAAACGATCAGCAGTAAGTACAGCATTATTAAAAACAGGATTATTATTATAGCCACTTTCATCATGTGCATTGCCGGAAAAAGGAAAGTAAAGCCTGAGCCCAAGTTTAAGGTTGACCTGGCTAAAACACCGGGGAGAGAGCAATAGTAAAAGGGCTAAAAATATTTTCATCATGCAATTATATGTTTATTCCCGTAACTTAAACGAAACCGCACCATTGGTTTTTTCGGTACTTTTTATATTGAGTTCATATCTTTTTTTACCGTCGTAAATCACCATCAGTGCTGTGTTTGGCGGTATGCTGCCCAGGTTTTCGGCGTACATTACCAGTTCGTTCCGGCTGCCGACCCCACGTGTTATTTTAATAATAAAAGTGAGGGGTTTATCTGTAAGCCGCTGATGGGTGGTGAGGATTTTATCATTGTAGATAAGCGTAATGCTGTCGCCGTCAATATCTCCATTGTCGTAAAGGGTTACTGAGAGTGAATCATTATCAACAGTAATTTCTTTAACAAGCTCATTATTTCTTTTTTCCAGTTCTACAGGCTTTACCGCTACCAATGAATCAATTTTTTTGATCTCTTTCTTTTCATTACAAAGCAAAAATATTTCTTCATCATTTAAGGCCCGGTTGTAAATTCTTATTTCATCCAAATCGCCGTTTAACCAAAAAGGAAAATACGGGTCATCAGATTTACCAAAAAATAAGTCTTCAGTATTGGTAAACGTTTCCGGAAAAAACACGGAGTATTTCAGTTCGCAGTTAACATACAGTTTTGCAGTTTTTCCATCGTTGGTGTAAAGCACATTGTACCATTCATCTTTTTTTATAAAATCGCCTCCATAAGGTTTAAGCACAGTGCCTGTTCCCCTGAAATTCTGATGAAGGGAATCGCAAACAGCTCCATTGCAACCGGTACCCAACGTAAAAAGCGCATCATCAAAACGCAAAGCATAATTACCGGGATTATAATTTCCGCCGCCCTTGCTTATCATTTGGCTGGCATGGCATATATCATAATAAAAACCGGTTGGTTTTACCCAAACCGAAAGCGATATCTGGTTTCCGAAATTTAAGGAAGGTTTATTTGGAATACGGATGTACTGATATACACCATTAAAGTGATAAGCACTATTTGTTTTACCAAACCTGTCAGTTGTAATAGTGGCGTTATTAAATGTGGGATTATTATTATTTCCGCTTTCATCATTGCCAGTGCCATTGAAAGGGTAATATGCCTGTAAACCCTTATCCAGGTTTACCTGTGCAACACAAAATTCACTAACTAATAAAAAACAAAGTAGTAATCTTATCATACAAAAAACAAAAAATTAAGTTGATAAAATTAAGCATCTTCCGGTATTATGAAGTTTTAATACGGAAGAGATTTGTTAATTTATTTACCTGATCAATAAAAAACTACCTTTTTGTTCTTCTGTACCACAATCTGTTGTTGCTTTTATTACATACACATAAGTGCCTGCCAGGGCGGGTTTGTCTTTATAAGTTCCATCCCAGCATTTGTTTGGATTTGCAGTGCCAAAAACCTGTTCGCCATAGCGGTTAAAAATGTAAAACTGCAGTTGCTGTATATACATCCAGTTTTTTAAACCGTAACAATCATTTTTACCATTGCCGTCTGGCGTAAATGCATTGGGCATATAACGGGCTAAACTGGCCGCATTATTCTTAAATACCGTAACACTGCTTGTATTGGTACAACCTGCGGCATCTGTTACCAGAACAGTATAGGTTTGTGTAGTTGCAGGTATTGCTACAGGGTTAGGTATTGTGGTACTGCTTAATCCTGTTGATGGCGACCACAAATATTGATTACCACCGGAAGCAAAAAGTGTAGCTGATTTAAATGCACAATCAAGATCATTTGATTTAGAGATATTAACTACAGGTGCAGGTAAGATGGTTAATACGGTTGTGAAAGTACTGTCGAAGCCGCATTTATTATCGGTAACCAGCAAAGTATACACTGTTGTTTGTGGTGGATTGGCCAAAGGATTGATGATGGTAGCATTAGACAAATAAGTAGCCGGACTCCATAAGTAACTGACTTGAGTTCCATTATTACCATCAAGCATTACCGATTGCTTTTGGCAAATGGTAAATGCCGGCGGAGCTTTAAATGAGCCTGGTATAATTACACTGATTGTTACGAGGTCGGTGTTTTTACAACCCTTGGCATCGGTGCCGGTAACGGTATAGGTTTGCCCGGTGCTGCCAATAAAGACAGGGCTGGCAATAGTAGCATTGCTTAGGCCAATAACCGGGCTCCAGGAATAGGTTTGTGCGCCGGTTGTGGTTAGAGTGATGCTTACACTTTGACATAATGTTGTATCTGCAATGGTTTGAACAACCGGTAGTGGATTTACAGTAACATAAAGGCTGTCTTTAGCGAAACAACCTGCTGCAGAAGAACCGGCAACATAAACCCAGCCAGAAGAATTGCCGGTGTAATTTGGATTTGCAATTGCTGGATTACTTACATTGGCAGCCGGACTCCATTGAAAGGCTGATGCATTGGAATTGGTATTGAGTACAAGCGGAGAGAAGCGGCAAATGGCCGTATCAGTCCTTGTATCAACAAATGGAACCGGGTTTACAGTAATATAAAGGCTATCAGTTGCAGAGCAACCGGATGCAAAATAACCTGTAACATAAACCCAGCCGGAAGAATTGCCGGTGTAATTTGGATTTGCAATGTTTGGATTACTTACATTGGCAGCCGGGCTCCATTGAAAATTAGTTGCATCAGAATTGGTGTTAAGTAACAGTGGGGCGGAAAAACAAATGGCAGTATCGGTTCTAGTATCAACAAATGGAACTGGGTTTACAGTAACATACAGACTATCAGTTGCAGAGCAACCAGATGCAAAAGAAGCGGTAACAAACATCCAGCCGGAAGCATTGCCTGTGTAATTAGGGCTTGCTATATTTGGATTACTTACATTGCCAGCCGGGCTCCATTGAAAAGTATTAGCATTAGAACTGGTGTTAAGTACCAGTGGAGATAAACGGCAAATAGCTGTATCAGGCCTGGTATTTACCAATGGAACCGGATTGATAGTAATGGTTACTGAATCTATTGCAGTACAAGTGGGCGAGCCAATTACATTCAGGTAAAAAGTTGTTGTGCTGCTGATGGTAGCGACAGGGTTTTGTATATTAGGATTATTAAGATAAATAGCCGGTGACCATAAATAAGGGCCACCAATAGCTGTGCCATTCAATGTTACAGAAACAGTAGTATTAGAACAGATAGCAACATCGGTACCTGCATTTGCAGTTACAGCCAGTAAAGCGTTCACATCTTTTAATGTACTGTCTTTACAGCCATTAATATCTGTAACAATTAATTTTACGGTGTACAATCCGGCTGCTGTATAGGCATGTGAAGTATTTTGTGTGTTAGCCTGGCCACCATCGCCAAAATACCATTGCCAGCCTGCAACAGGAGCGGTATTGATAAAAGCCAGTCCTTTAAAATCGAAATCATTACATGATAAAAGACTGTCTTTGATACGAACCGAATCAATATTTATTTTGAAAAGAATATTGTCAACAGGTAAAACAAGATTGAAAAGATTTTGGCCGGCAGCACCCGGAGTTGCACCCCATGGATTATTTGCGTCCTGTGTCAATACACCATTTAAACCTCCAGAATTAGCAATGGTTAGGTTGGCAGGTAATGATGCAGTTTTTAAAAATGCAAGTCCACCTGCGCCGCCGCCACCTGGTCCGATACGGCCTGCAACAGAAATATTTCCGGAAACTACATCTGCTCCTTTTCCTCCTTTATTTTCAACAATTAAATTATCTAAATATTGATTTACAGATAACAAAATAGTGCCACCTGCTCCACCACCACCCATCGCATCATGACAATCCGGAGAAGAAGGTACTGAGCATGCTACCCCATTATCGCCATTTGCAATTATTTTTTTTGAATTTGACTGAATTTTATCAGCGTTAACGATAATAATGCCTGCCCCGTTTCCGCCGGCAGGGGGAATATTTCCGGGATTATCTGC
>JANNYY010000378.1:0-7870 GCA_031410355.1 Chitinophagaceae bacterium
ATGGATGATTTAAGATAAAAAATGCTGATTTTTATCTTTACTAAAAAAGCATTCCGGTTCATTGGGATGCTTTTTTTATGAGGATGTTTTTTTAAACAACGCTGATCAAAAAATAATTTTTCTTCCCCTTTTGTACAAGAATATATTTGTTATGCAATAAAAAACTATGGTCAATTGTCAATTGTATATTGTCAACTTTTTTACGATTAATACTTACACCTCCTCCATGAACCATTTTTCTTGCTTCTCCCTTACTGGGGAAGATACCCGCCTCTGTCAAAAAATTAACTACATCAATCCCTGCGTCAATTTTATTTTTATCAAAATTTATTTTTACCACCCCTTCCATACCTTCCAGGTCTTCAGCACTAAGGCTTTCAGCCGGTGCGTTTTGATCAGCAAATAATTTTTCTGTAGTTTCCACAGCTTTATTGTACTCATCTTCACCATGTACAAAAATGGTTACTTCCTTTGCAAGTTTTTTTTGCAACACTCTTTTTGAAGCGTCTTTTTTCTGCTCAGCAATTAAACCATTTATGGTTGGCTCATCTAAAAAAGTAAAAATTTTTATCCAGTCCTCTGCATCCGTATCATTGGCATTTAACCAAAACTGGTAAAACTGGTATGGCGTGGTTTTTTTGGCATCCAGCCATATATTTCCCTGTTCCGTTTTTCCAAATTTACTGCCATCGGCTTTTTTTATAAGCGGGCAGGTAAATGCAAATGCTTCACCCCCGCATTTTCTTCTTATCAGTTCGGTACCGGTTACAATATTTCCCCACTGGTCGCTGCCGCCCATTTGCAGTTTGCATTTTTTATTTTGATACAGCCAGTAAAAATCATAGCCCTGTACCAACTGGTAGGTAAATTCTGTAAAGCTCATTCCGGCTTCTCCTTCAAGTCTTTTCTTCACACTATCCTTGGCCATCATATAATTTACGGTAATGTGTTTACCCGTATCTCTTATAAAATCTAAAAAAGAAATTTCTTTAAACCAATCGTAATTGTTGGCCATTTCGGCTGCATTGGGTTTGGTTTTATCAAAGTCTAAAAATTTTTGCAGTTGTGCTTTTACGCCCGCAACGTTAAAATTCAAAACATCCTCACTCAATAAATTTCTTTCTTCACTTTTACCACTCGGGTCGCCTACCATGCCGGTTGCGCCGCCAACCAAAGCAATAGGCTTATGCCCTGCTTTTTGCAAATGCACCAATAAAATTATGGGTACCAGGCTTCCTATGTGCAGGCTGTCGGCTGTAGGGTCAAAGCCAATATAAGCGGTGGTCATTTCTTTATCCAATTGTTCTTTTGTGCCAGGCATAATGTCCTGTATCATTCCTCTCCATTGTAATTCTGTTACTAAAGGCTGCATATTCTTTTATGATTTGGTGGTCATTTTGGCAAAAATGCTTATAAATATTGATAAAACATACGATACTGGCTTTAACAATGGTATTTTACCATCAAATAAGCAAAACTGGATTTGGCTTAAATCATCAGGCAACTTTTTCTGTATAAATGTTGTCTTTAACTGGTTAATCAATACCAAGAATTTGCATAAATAAATACAGCATGCGATGCTGAAGTTGTATTATTAAAGCTTAATTTTATTGTAATATATCAACACAATTTACCAAGTATATTTACGTTTAAGACCCAGCTACCCATTAAATTCAATAACTAACCTATTGTTATTATGAGATTTTACAATAAAATGAGCTTACTCTTACTTTTAATCTTGCCAGTATCCGGGTTCTCTCAATTTCGTAAATATTCTAATGAATTTTTAAATATTGGCGCCGGTGCAAGGGGGCTTGCTATGGGGGGTGCCCAGGTGGCTTCGGCTAAAGATGCCACTGCGGGGTATTGGAATCCCGCCGGGTTAACAGGAATTAAAGAAAATGCTAATGTTGGTATAATGCATGCTGATTATTTTGGCGGCATTGCCAAATACGATTATGTATCTGCTGCCATGCCTATACAGGATAATAAAAGAGCCATAGGAGTTTCATTGCTTAGGTTTGCTGTGGATGATATTCCCAATACTTTATTTTTGGTAGAGCCCGATGGAAGTATCAATTACGGCAATATCCAAACTTTTTCTTCAGCAGATTATGCCTTTCTTTTTTCCTTTGCACAAAAATTAAAAGAAACCGAAAAACTGCAAATGAGTTTTGGATTAAATGCAAAAGTTATTTACCGCAAAGTAGGCAAGTTTGCCTCTGCCTGGGGCTTTGGGCTTGATGCAGGCTTGCAAATGCACGGCGAAAAATGGCATGCCGGTATTGTAGCACGTGATGTTACAACTACCTTCAATGCGTGGTCCTTTACTTTTACAGATAAAGAAAAGGAAATTTTTTATCTTACTAAAAATGATATACCGGTAAAATCAACCGAATTAACCGCACCACGCCTGGTAATAGGAGGTGGGTACGATTTTAAAATAAGCGATGCTGTAAGCCTGATGGCCGAAGCAAATGCAGATGTAACCTTCGACGGTAAAAGAAACACCGTATATAGCGGTAATACAATAAGTATTGATCCGCATGTTGGCCTGGAAGCTTCTATCCAGGATGTGTTTTTTATCAGGGCGGGGATCACCAATTTTCAAAGAGCATTACAGGATAAGGATACGGTAAATCAAAAAAGAGTATGGATCTATCAACCCAGTGCCGGTGCGGGATTTAAAATTAAAAATATCATGATTGATTATGCATTTACAAATCTTGCCAATCAGTCAAATCCATTATACACCCATATTTTTTCCTTGCGGTTTAATATTGGAGGAAGAAAAGAAACTGAATAAAAAATAATTTAACATCAGTATGAAAAAATTTTTATTAACACCTGTTATCATTTTGCTGGCACTTACCGGTTATGCCCAATTAAATAATAGCTGGATAGATTACAGTAAAACTTACTATAAATTTAAACTGGCAAAAGATACCTTAACCCGTATTTACCAGCCGGTTTTAGCTGCTGCCGGGTTAGGTTCGGTACCTGCAGAAAATTTTCAGCTTTGGCGCAATGGAAAACAGGTACGTATGTTTACTTCCATAGCTGCGGGTGTTATGGGCAGCGGCGATTTCCTGGAGTTTTGGGGCGAAATGAATGACGGCAAGCCGGAAAAAAACCTGTACCGCAATCCCGATTATCAAATGTGTGATAAATTCAGTCTTGAAACAGATACGGCAACTTATTTCCTCACGGTTAATCCTGCAGGGGGTAACCTCAGGTATGTTACCGCTGCCAATAATACCGGAACCAACACATTGCCGGCCGACCCATATTTTATGCGCCGCATTGAAACACATTACAGGAACCAGATAAACAGGGGCTATGCCGCAGTGATTGGTGAATATGTTTATTCTTCATCTTACGATATTGGCGAGGGCTGGACAAGCGACAATGTATTGCCCTGCTGTGCGGCTTCAAAAGACTTGCAAAATATGAACAGGTATGCTGCAGGCCCTCCCAACAGTGTAACATTTACAGTAACAGCGGCTGGAAATGCATTAAATCCAAGGGAACTTTGGGCTAACTTTTACAGTACTCAAATTCTGTTAAAACCCATGCCTTATTTTAATTACCTGAAAGATACCATTAGAAATTTGCCTTTGTCTTTACTGGCCAGCCCTACAAATTTGCCGGTAAGTATTAATGGTAATTCATCTGAGGTTACCGACCGTATTGTGGTTAGTTGTTTTTCTGTAACCTATCCCGCCACTTTTAATTTTAATAATGAAAAGAATTTTTATTTTGAATTAAAAGATAATGCATTGGGCAATTACCTGGTGATAACCAACTTTAATACTAATGGCGTTGCCCCTATATTGTACGATTATAATAATGCAAAAAGAATTATTGGTGATATCAGTACAGCAGGCCAGGTAAAATTTGCGTTGCTGCCTTCAGCCGATACTTTGCGCAAATTTAATCTTATGAGCGGGGAGGCTACCAATATAAACCTGGTAACATCTGTAACAACCAAATCATTTATTAATTATACCCTTGCAGCCAACCAGGGCAATTATTTAATTATCAGCAATCCTGTTTTGTATAATAATGGTTCGGGCGTAAATAATGTAGATCTGTATCGCCAATATCGCAGTTCGGTACCAGGTGGTAGTTTTAATGCAAAGGTTTATAATATTGATGAATTAAACGACCAGTTTGGATTTGGTATAAAAAAACACCCATCAGCCATCCGTGATTTTATTCAGTTTGCCAGTCAGCAATTTACCTCCCCTCCAAAATATGTGTTCATCATTGGCCGTGGTTTAAGTTACCTTGATTACACGGTTAACCAGTCAAGCCCCGTTGCAGACCAATTAGACCTGGTACAAACTTATGGATGGCCGGCTTCTGATATTTTACTATCCTGTGCACCCGGTACATTTAATCTATTGGTGCCTATTGGGCGCCTGGGTGCAATAAACGGCAATGAAGTTGGTACTTATCTTGATAAGATGAAAGAGTATGAACTGGCGCAGCAGTCACCCGGCCAAACCATTGCCGAAAAAGGCTGGATGAAGAATATGTTACATACAATTGGAGGATCAACCATTATTGAAGATGCCCAGTTTAAGGTTTTTATGAATGGGTATAAAAATATAGTGGAGGATACATTATTTGGCGCAACGGTAGAAACGTTTTCAAAAACATCGGTTGCCAGCATTGAGCAACAGCAAAGCCAAAGAATAAGCGACCTGTTTCAGGAAGGCCTGAGCTATGTTAAATATTTTGGGCACTCATCCGCTAATGAATTAGCCATAAATTTAAATTACCCGGAGAACTATCAAAATGCAGGTAAATATCCTTTTGTGCATGTAAGCGGTTGCACGGTGGGTAATTTTTTCACCTTTAGTCCCACCCGCTTAGGTGGGTATGCAGGCATGTCCTTATCAGAGAAATATGTTTTGCTTAATCGAAAGGGCGCTATTGGTTTTTTGGGTAGTACGCATTTTGGTATCGCGGATTTCCTGAATTATTATAATACAGATTATTACAAAAATATAGGATACAGGATGTATGGAAATACTGTGGGAAATCAAATAAAAGCCACGGTGCAATACCTGGGTGCTAACCCGGCCACTTTAGACTTTTATACAAGAATACATATTGAAGAAATTAACCTGCATGGTGATCCTGCCCTGAAAATAAATTCATTTGCAAAGCCGGATTATGTGATAGAAGATCAATTAGTGAAGTTTACGCCCGCTATTATAACCGTGGCAGATCTGAATTTTAAAGTAGATGTTAAAATGATGAATATCGGAAAGGCCATAAAGGATTCCATAAGAGTAACGATAAAACAAAAATTACCCAATGATTCCATCAGGGTTTTATATAACCGGATTATTCCTGCCATCTTGTATATGGATTCGGTAAGCCTTATTGTACCAATAAACCCCACAACAGATAAGGGGCTTAATAAATTATTGGTATCGCTTGATGTAGATGGCCGTGTTAGTGAATTATCGGAAACCAATAATGATTTAAGCAAAGATTTTTACATTTTTGAAGATGAATTACGGCCCATATCTCCGTATAATTTTTCAATCATTAACCAGCAAAACATAACTTATTACGCCAGCACGGCAAATCCATTAAGCAGCCAGCGGCAATACGTTATGGAAATAGATACTACGGAATTATATAACTCAGCATTTAAAAAAGCATACAATGTTTCAGGCGTAGGGGGTATCGTGGAATTTAAACCCACCAACCTTACTTTTACCGACAGTACCGTTTATTACTGGAGAACTGCAACAGTTCCTGCTCCCGGAAGCAATTATATCTGGAACAGTCAGTCATTTATTTATTTACCAAACAGTACTGCAGGCTATAACCAGTCTCATAGTTATCAGCATTTAAAGTCTTCAGTATCTAATATTATATATAATCCAAACAATGCCTGGCAATTTAAAAGTTCCCCGGTTGCGGTTAAATTAAAAAATGGAGTATTTCCAACTGCTGTAAATCAGGCACAGGACTTTGAGGTAAACGTAGATGGCGGTAATATTGTACAAAGTGTTTGTAGTCCTAATGGAACAATTATATTTACAATTTTTAATCCAATTGATTTTAAGCCTGTACTAAATGCGTTAAGCGGCCCTGGCCAATATGGCAGTGATGCAGTATGTGGTACAACCAGGAGATATAGCTTCAATTATACTACTACCACCCAGGCAAAGAGAATTGCAGCAGTAAATTTCTTAGATCAGATTCCTGCAGGGTATTATGTAGTAGCTATGAACCTCGCAAATGCAACTTCTTCTCTCAATACTTATGCCAGCGATTGGCAGGCTGATACACTTCTTTTAGGTAGTGGAAATTCTCTATACCACCGCCTAAAAAATGCCGGTTTCGTAGAAATAGATTCATTCAACAGGCCGCGATCTTTTAATTTTATATACAAAAAGCAGGATAACTCTTTTGTTCCGGCTTATAATTTATCAGCAGGGATATTTGATAAAGTAGTATTGGATGTTTCCTGTCCATCAACAAAAGGATCCGGCACAATTACTTCTCCGGTATTTGGCCCTGTAAAGTCGTGGAGCCAGTTTCACTGGCGTGGTAAACCTGCTGAGGCCACCCGCGGCGATTCCATATCATTTAAGGTAATTGGTGTAACACCTGCGGGCATAGAAACAACTTTATATACAGTTGATTCAACAACTAAAGATGTTGATATTTCTGCAATAAATGCTGCTCAATACCCTTTTATAAAACTGCAGATGTATAACCAGGACACTATCCAGGGCACACCATACCAGTTAAGGTACTGGAGGGTAAATGGCGCTTATGCACCCGAAGGGGCAGTGGCTCCAAATATTCTTTTTGTTATGAAGGATACTGCCGGGCAGGGAGAAATTGTAGATTTTAAACTGGCATTTAAAAACATCAGCCAAACTGCTTTTGCTGATAGCATGAAAATAAATTTTACCATAACCGACAGGAATAATAATCCAACTCCTTTAACGCTTCCAAAAGGTAAAGTACTTGTTTCGGGAGATACCCTGGTAATTAGTTATAAAATAAATACCAGGAATTATCCCGGCAGCAATACCATTTTTGTAGATGTGAACCCAAACAACGCTCAATTGGAACAATATCATTTTAATAATGTATTGTTTAAAAACCTGTTTGTAAAAGCTGATAACTTTAATCCATTGCTGGACGTTACTTTTGATGGTGTACACATTCTTAATAAAGATATTGTTTCTGCCAAACCGCATATACTGGTTAACCTTAAAGATGAAAGCCGCTTCCTTGCTTTAAGCGATACGGCATATATAAAAGTACAGGTTCGTTTTCCCGATGGGTCTTTACGCAATTATTATTTTGGCGATACCATGCGTTTTACACCGGCAAATTTATCTACCGGCAATAATACGGCTACCATTGACTTCCTCCCTTATTTTCCCCAGGAAGGAGAATATGAACTGATCGTTTCAGGCAGGGATGTGGTTGGCAATACTGCAGGTGCTATTGAATATCATGTTACATTTAATGTGATCACAAAAGCAATGATCTCTAATTTGCTTAATTATCCCAATCCGTTCAGCACTTCTACCGCATTTGTGTTTTACATTACCGGCAGCGAAGTGCCGCAGAATATGCGGATACAAATTTTAACCATAACCGGTAAGGTGGTGAGGGAGATTACTATTGATGAACTGGGCCCTTTGCATGTGGGCAGAAATATTACTGAATATAAATGGGACGGAACCGATACATACGGGGCTAAATTAGCCAATGGGGTTTATCTCTACAGGGTGCTTACAAACTTAAACGGTAAGTCGCTTGATAAATTTAAAGTTGATGACGGTAAAACCGATAAGTACTTTAATAAGGGGTATGGAAA
>JANNYY010000379.1:0-6382 GCA_031410355.1 Chitinophagaceae bacterium
TTTATTTAACCCAATCCATCATAATTTTATATGCTTCTGCTAATGTAATATCTTTTGTAACCATTTTTAAATACGCTTCATTATTATCTTTACTGTGTTGTGTTGATACATTTATCCGCTGCCTGTCGAACCCATTGTTGGTTACGGATAATAATGCAACGTCCGCATCATCATCACGGCCAAGTTCTTTAAACATCTCCATTGTTTTTTTGTAATGAGCGGCATAACCATTCCATTGCAAAGGAATTGTTCTTCCGTCTTTATAATTCTTTAGCCAGGTACTGAATGTATTTATTGTTTTAAAGAAAGCATCATTCGATATTCTTTGGGCACTTTTAGATTTTAAGAGTTGCACTGGCAAGGCTGCCGCAGCCTGGTAAATACCGGCTTTGCTGTTATCGGGCTGCAAGGCGCTGCTGTTGGCCTTTTCCTTATACTGGTCATCTGAATACAGGTCGGGTAATTCAATATCAGGTACCACTCCCTTCCATTGCGTGGTACTGCCGTTAACGCGGTAAAATTTCTTCTGTGTAACTTTTACAAAGTCTTCGTAAGTTTTATTTTTCGAAAAAGGCAGGGTATCCATCGGCAATACAATCTGTGCCGTTCCCTTGCCATAGGTTGTTCCCCCAACAATTATTGCCCGGTTATAATCCTGCAGCACTGCACTCACAAATTCGCTGGCGCTGGCGCTTGCACCGTTTATTAAAACCATTAACGGGCCATCGTAAATGGTACCCCGGTTAGGGTCTTTTAAAAAACGAACCTTGCCATCTTTTTCTTTTACCGAAGCTACCGGGCCAATATCAATAAAGATACCCGACAACTGCATGGCTTCCCACATACTGCCGCCTCCATTATAACGCAGGTCAAGTATCAAACCGGCAATAGTATCTTTTCGCAGTTTTACAATTTCTTTACTTACATCGTTGGCGCTGCCATCATACTTAATATCTTTTTCATCGGCAGTTTCATCTTCACGGCTGTAAAATCCCGGCAGGTTTATGTAACCGATATTTTTATTGCCATGCAGCACATAACTTTTTACAATACCTTCTTCATCATCAATTTTTTCTTTGCTGAGTTTTACTGTTTTTAATTCGCCTGCTGCTGTTTTAACGGTTACTTCAAGGTCTGCCTGGTTATTGCCGCCCAGTAATTTATCCAGTTCTTCATCGTCATCTATTTCAGCAATATCTTTTTCAATGCCATCGCGTTTTACTTTTATAAGCTGATCACCGGTATGCAACTGGCCACTGCGCCAGGCACTGCCGCCGGGTTGTAAAAATCCAATAGCTAAATCTCCTTTATCATTTTCTTCCAGTTCAAACCCCGCACTGTATTCCGAAGCGCTCATCTCTGTATCAAATTCTTTTTTAGCTTTCATACTCATGTACGTGGTGTGCGGATCGTAACACCAGGCAATGGCATCCAGGTAATCATCTTCCATTTCTGTTTTAAACTGTTCGGGTGTTTTCAACAGCTCATCCACAAATGAACTTTGCTGTTTTTTTGCTTTCTCTCTTGCACGCTTTTCCAAAACTGCAAAATCGGCCGGCAAGGTTTCCGAAATTGTTTTTCCGCCATCCGATAAAAAATCTGCCATATTCTCCAGCACCCGCCATTTTAAAAACCTTTGCCAGCGCTGGCTGAGCTCTGCTACAGACTGGGCATACGCCGTAAACGGCCAGGTAATATTATCGGGTTTGGAAAAATCAAAAGGTTTAGCCAATAAAACTTTAAGTACACTATCGGTTCTTTTTAAACTTGCTTTATAAAGTGCCGTTGATCTGTTGAAAAAATCACCTGCGTTTGTTTTCAACGTAAACTCATCATCTAATTTTGTTTTATAAGTTTCTAAAATTGCCATTTCACTTTGTGTGAAAATCAATTTTTCTTCATCTAATTTATCCATCCATTTTTTGTAAAGCATGGCAGATGAAGTATCATTCCATTTTATGGGGAGATAATGGTTCTGTTCTAAAAAGCGCTGAAGGGTAATTATTTTATTGTGTAAAGATGCTGCAGCGGGTTGTCCTGTAGACTGTGCATACATATTCTGTGATGTAAATATCAGAAGCAACAGGAATATCCTCTTCATAAAACGGTTTTGGTAACGGAACAGATGGCAATATAAAACCTTTGGTGGATATTAAAAATTATTATTAGTTTAACTCAGGCGCCGCCAGGGTTTTTCCCGATAGATATAGAAATAAAAGTTGATGACCAGTGCTTAGTTCAAAGTTGCCCCGGTAGTGCATTTTAGCGGTTGTTGTGCCCCGCTGCATGTTTATAAAGTCCTGTGAAAAGGTTTATGAAATATATCAGTTGTCCTGTAATTAGAACAAAAAAAGCCGAAACAACTATGTTTGTCCAGTTGCTAAAAATTTTGAAGATGTTAAATTCACCGTAGTCATAATAACGTCTTGGCATTCCGCCAAGTCCTCCATAAGAATAAGTGCCCAAATATGGAAGTATAAGGATGAATATTGAGGTTATAACTGTTAAAATTATATGTGTCCACATAAGCCCCTGTGAAAAAAGAAAACGTTTTGTGGCCAGGTAGAGAAGCCAGAAAATAAAAAGAATTATTGTTGGAAACCAAATGATATATGTCAAAGGGAATACAAAATAGGTATCATGCAAATGAAAGTCAATTGGCGTACTTAAACTAAACTGACCGCCTATAAATAACAGAATGGCCGTTAATAAAAGTAAATTATATGGTCTTTGTTTCAATCGCAAAATGATGGCCTTTAAAATAACTGCCAACAGCCCCGTCGGCGGTTGATAAAATATCTACTTCAATCCCATCTCCACCTCAATCCTTCCTATCTTTTCATCAAGCGATTTCTCTGTTACATCAAAAACTTCTGCATTAGCCAGCTTTGTATTCACACTAAAATAAAATTTTATCTTTGGCTCGGTGCCGCTTGGCCTGGCCGAAATTTTTGTGCCATCGGCCAGTACAAACTGCAGCACATTGCTTTTTGGTTGGTCAATGGTCCAGCTTTCGCCGCTTTGAAGATTTTTACCCGTCTGCAAATCATAATCCAGCAACTCAACAACTGCAGCGCCGTCAATGGTTAGTGGAGGATCTTTACGGTAACCTTCCATCATATCAGCAATTTCCTTTGCACCATTCATTCCTTTTTTTGTAACACTCACCAGGTTCTCTTTATAAAAACCATATTGCACATACAGGTCAGCCAGTTTATCAAAAAGGCTGCGGCCCTTATTTTTTTCATAAGCAGCCATCTCACAAAGCAGTGCCACGGCACTAATTGCATCCTTATCCCTTATCTCATCGCCTATCATCAAACCGAAACTTTCTTCGCCGCCAATAATGTATTTTTCTTTGCCCTCTTTTTCTTTGATAAGTTTACTTATCCATTTAAAACCGGTAAGCACATTATAACAGTTTACGCCGCATGCTTTGGCAATCACATCAATCATATCAGTGGTAACAATTGTTTTAACCACCATGTCATTGGGTTGCTGCAGGCCCTTTGCTTTGCGGGCTTCTATCATATAATTAAAAGCAAGCAGGGCAGTTTGGTTACCGTTCATTAATATCCATTCGCCTTTATGATCTTTTACGCCAATGCCCACCCGGTCTGCATCTGGATCGGTACCCAGCAAAATATCTGCCTCCAGTTCCTTTGCATGTTGCAGGCCGATGCTCATGGTTTCCCTTTCTTCGGGATTAGGATAAATAACCGTAGGAAAATTTCCGTCGGGCGTACTTTGTTCTTTTACAATATGCACATTATCGAACCCAAACTTTGCCAATGCCTGCGGCACCAGCATAATGCCGGTACCATGTATGGGTGTGTAAACAATTTTCAGGTCGTGCTGCGCTGCACAAATATCGGGGTAAACCGAAAGGCCCTTTACCATTTCCAGGTAAGCCTCATCCATTTCCTTTCCGATGATGGTTATATTTTCTTCGCCACCACTCCATTTTACATCATCAACCGAAGCAATTTTTTCCACTTCGGTAATTACATTTTTATCATGCGGCGGCACCATTTGTGCGCCATCATCCCAATACGCTTTATAGCCGTTATATTCTTTAGGATTGTGGCTTGCAGTACATACCACCCCGCCTTTGCAACCGTTCATGCGAATAGCAAAACTCAGTTCCGGCGTGGGGCGCAGGCTTTCAAACAAATAAACTTTAATACCGTTTGCTGCAAAAACATTAGCAGTTATCTCAGCAAAAAAGCGGCTGTTATTGCGGCAATCATGCGCTATGGCAACACTAATTTCATCTTTGAAACATTGTTTTAAATAATTGGCATAACCCTGTGTTGCCATGCCCACCGTATATTTATTCATGCGGTTGGTACCAATACCCATAATGCCACGCAGGCCGCCGGTACCAAACTCCAGGTTTTTGTAAAACGCATCTTCCAACCCGGCTGCATCCGTTTTTTGCAAGGCAGTTATTTCATCTTTTACTGCCTGGTCGTAATTACCGCTAAGCCATTTTTCTATTTTTTGTTGTGTTGCTGCATCCATAGTATTATGTTTATAGTTCCAAAAATAAATTATTCATACTTTATAAAAGTAAAATAATTAGATTTGTTATATGCTTTTAGGCTGCAATAAATATTTGACCCATTTTTTGCTGAAACCAATTGTAACTATTGGCTTTATCTTTTCATTTTCAATCGCTGCATCTGCCCAGGTGTATTATAATAATGTGGTTGGAAAATATCCCCGGATGAATCCGCTTCTATTTGCTGCTTTTAAAAAACCCTTAAAGCCAAATCCCTTACTTTCCGAATATATAAAACCATCAAAGTATGAATTGATGTACTGGCCGAATTTTCCATTAAATGCTGCCCAGGTTGAAGCAAGGGACAGGGCATGGGAAAGAGAAAACAATCGCCCCATTGGCGAAAAAATAGCCAGTGACATAGCCAAGGATATTATCAAGAACAGTGTTAATACACTTATATATGGCAAAAAAACACCGGTTGCTGTTAGGCCAAAATTTTAAATCTTCTCTGTTATCTTTTCCGTAAATCTCAGGCAATATCCTAATAAAAGGTTGTTATGCTTATTTTTGTTTTTTATGAAACCAACCTCTGTACATAATTCAACTTCACAGGCATCGCATAAAACCTCCCGGTTATTTCGGGATTCTTGTACTATGAAAACTTTATTGAACTTTCTCATCAGTATCTTATTTTTTTATTCATCGTCTGCACAGAATGATACATTGAATTTTCAACAGTCTGACATTACAGTTAAAGTAACCCCCATTTCTTTTCATAATACAAATAGTAACCAATTAACTAATAAACAAATTAACAGAAGGGTAAAGATCGTTGCAGCAGCAAACATCATTGGTTATGGCGGTGCCATGATCGGCCTCTACTCAGCCTGGTACAAAAATTATCCGCAAAGCAATTTTCATGTATTCAACGATATATCCGAATGGAAAGGCATGGATAAGATAGGCCACGCCGACGGAGTATATGCCGAAAGCCTTGCCAGTATGGAACTCTGGCGCTGGGCGGGTGTAAGCCGTAAAAAAAGGATATGGTACGGAGGATTGAGCGGCCCCGTTTATCATACAGTAATTGAAGTGCTGGATGCTTACAGTGCCGAATGGGGATGGAGCTGGGGCGATATTGCGGCCAACTTTACCGGCAGTGCTTTGCTGATATCACAGGAACTTGCCTGGGACGAACAACGCATACAATTCAAATTTTCTTTTCACCGTAAAAGCTACAACGACCCAACCTTAAACCAGCGCAGTAATAAAATTTTTGGCAGCAGTACCGCCGAACGTTTTTTAAAAGATTATAATGGGCAAACTTATTGGCTCTGTACAAATGTGCGTTCATTTTTTCCGGAAAGTAAATGGCCTAAATGGTTGAATGTTGCAGTTGGTACCGGCGCTGAAGGCATGTTTGGCGCCAATGAAAATATTGGTACAGACGCTGCAGGCAATATCAATTTCAACCGTACCGATATAAAGCGTTATCGCCAATGGTACCTGGGCCCTGATATTGACCTCACCAAAATAAAAACCAATAAAAAAGGTTTGAAACTGGCTTTCCGTTTGCTCAACTTTATTAAAATTCCCATGCCGGCACTTGAATATTCAAATGGAAGTTTTAAAGTAAAAGCAATTGGATTTTAATCCATCCACGCCCCCGTCACTTCACCATCCTCCACTTCCACAAAAATATGTTCATCAGTAGTTGTAGAAACTGAAAGTCCAACATAATCCACATCAATTGGGAATGTTTTATGGGTTCTTTCAACGAGCGCCAGTGTTTGTATTTTTTTGGGAAGCTGCTGCAGCAAAGGTTTTAGAGCATACAGCATGGTACGGCCGCTGTTGGCAACATCGTCAATGAGT
>JANNYY010000380.1:0-1734 GCA_031410355.1 Chitinophagaceae bacterium
GTGTTTATCATCCATACATTTACATTATGCTCGTTCATTTTATTGCCCAGCATTTCGGCATATTGTGCAGGGTGTAAAGGCAGGAACGGCGCCCCAAAACAGGCGCTGAATGTAGATTTGGGTTCTGTAACGCCAGCCTCGGTACCTGCAACTTTTGCAGTATAGCCGCTGATAAACTGGTACATAGCCTGCCCGGCAGTTAATTTACTTATAGGTGGCAATACCCCATAAGCATCACAGGTTAAAAAGAAAAGGTTTTTGGGTGTTTTACCAATAGAAGGTTCCAGTGCATTACTAATGAAATCTAACGGATAACTTACTCTTGTATTTTCTGTAATTTTTTTACTGCTGAAATCTATTTTATTGGTACCTGCTATAAAAGTAACATTCTCAACCAAAGCGCCGGGCCTGATGGCATGGTAGATCTCCGGTTCTTTCTCTTCACTTAAATCAATACATTTTGCATAACAGCCACCTTCAAAATTAAAAACACTGTTTTTGGTCCAACCATGTTCGTCATCACCAATCAGTTTACGGTTAGGGTCGGCGCTTAGGGTTGTTTTACCCGTACCACTCAATCCAAAAAATACGGCTGTATCGTCATCATCACCAATATTGGCGCTGCAATGCATACTTAAAACACCAGCTTTTGTTGGCAATACAAAATTCAGCATGGTAAAAATGCCTTTTTTCATTTCGCCGGTGTAGCCGGTGCCGCCAATTAAAATAGTTTTGTGTGTAAAGCTGATAACTGCAAAATTCTCGGCACGGGTGCCATCAACAGCCGGATCAGCCTTAAAGCTGGGTGCCTGTATAATATGCCAGTTAGCTTCAAAATCCTCTAAATCTTTTTCTTCGGGCCTGATAAACATATTGTAGCAGAACAGGTTGCTCCAGGGGTTTTCATTAATAACCCGCAGTTTAAGCCGGTAAGTTTCTTCGGCACAGGCATAACAGTCACGCACCCAAATTTCTTTACCGCTTAAATGAGCCAGCATTTTTTCTTTTAACTGAAAGAAGAACTTTTCTTCAATTGGTATATTAAAATCATTCCAGTAAACGGTGTTTTCAGTAAGGGCATCTTTAACTGTAAATTTATCCTTTGGGCTGCGGCCGGTAAATTTTCCAGTATTAATCAGCAGGGCTCCCGTGTCGTTTAATATCCCATCGCCACGCTGCACTGCCTGTTCGGTCAATTGGTCCGGGCTAAGCTGGTAATTAACATTTTCCGTTAATATTAATCCAAGTTTCTTCAATGATTGTAATGGGGGGGCAATTGTAGTTGATACTGACATAGCAAGTAATTATTTGAGTTTATGCAATCGTTACCGCAAAGCTACGCAATTGCCAATTTAAAAAGGTATAATAACAAACGTATATTTAAAACCTGTAAGCTGATAAAGAGATTAAATTTATGGATATCAAAAATTTATGCGTTTTATTAAATAAGTTTGAACAATGGGGGGATAAATTTTAAAACGTTGATATTTTTTAAATGAGTGCATTTGAGATATTCTGAAGATCTAAAAGAAAGGCTGTGAAAAATAAACATTTTAAAAATGTATATTGCAGATTAAACTAAACACATGAAATATTTACCCCTTAACCCCGAAATATTTGTTCAAAACCGCAAGCGCTTTGTTGACCGGATGGCAAAGAATTCCATCGCCATTTTTAATAGCAATGATGAGTTGCCAACCAATGGGGACCAGCTTCACCGTTTTAAACAAAATG
>JANNYY010000381.1:0-4425 GCA_031410355.1 Chitinophagaceae bacterium
CTCACATTTCCTTATTCGCATGATGGCAGGTTTTATTCCCTCGGGGCAATGATAGACCATTACCGTACAGGTATCATAACTACCCAGCCTAATGTAGATCCACTGCTGGTAAACAGGATTGCCATCAGCAATACCGAAAAAAATGACCTGATCTATTTTTTAAATACACTTACCGATACTACTATGACGCGGAATGCAAGGTTTGCTCAATAAACTTATTGCTGCTTGCGGCTGGCTTTTAAAGTTTCCAGTTTTTGCTTTTGCTTTTCAATTTCTATCGCCTGGTTTTCCTGGTTCTTCTTATTATCTTCTATATCTTTTTCAATATTTTTTCTTTTCTTTTCCAGGCTTTGGCCTTCATCAATAAGATTATTATATTTTTTATCTGCATTGTTTACTGCGTCCTGCTGCTCAATAATTTGCTGCTCCAAATCATAAGCTGTGATCATGGGTAAAATATTTTCCAGGTATTTTTTTGCATTATCTATTAAAGCGGCATCGTCTTTAGCCGTTGCAAAATTTTCCTCTCCTTTTGATATCATTAAGGTAACAGTTGAATTTTCCTTATTACGCCTGCTTTTCCTTTCAGCAATAAAATACAGGTCATAATTAGCACTACCCAATTCCGGCAATCTTACTGCCTTATAAACAGTAAACCCTTTTGTGTCTTTGCCTTTATATCCCATTTGCTGCATTTTATTATCAATGGCTTTCATAATTGTTTTTTCGGAAAAGGGTATTTCATTTGCTACAGCCTGCCGGTCAATTTTAAGATAGTTTACAGTAGTGATTTCTGATTGGGCCTGTACTGATAAATAAAACGCGGCTATTGCTAAAAAAGTAAATAATGTTTTCATTTTATATTTTTTTACAAAGATAATTTATCAATTAGCGGGTTTTAAAATAAAATTTAATTAAAATTATAAAGGTAAATTTGAACCTAAATTAAAAATATAGTTGAGCGGCATTAAACAATTAGCAGGACAAACTTTGTGGTATGGCGTACCCACCATTGCAAGCCGCTTCCTGGGGTATTTAATGAATATGGCTTTGCCTTTTTTTGTGCTGATGCCCGAAAAAACTGCTGACCTGGTGCAGGTTTACACCATTATTCCTTTTTTAAATGTGCTGTATGCGTACGGTTTGGAAACAGCTTATTTCCGTTTTTCTCAAACCCACGATAAACAAAAATTGTATAACACGCTTTCGCTTTCACTTTTATTCAGCAGTATTTTATTTACTGTTATCTTGTTGCTTTGTAAAGATTCTTTGATTGCTGCTGCCGATCTTAACCAGCACCCCGATTATATTTTATGGATGATCGCCATTATTGCGGTTGATAATTTAAACACCCTGCCCTTTGCCAAACTAAGGCAGGAGAACCGGCCAAAGCGGTATGCATTTGCAAGAGTGGCGGGTATTGTTATAAATGTACTGGTTGTTATTTTTTTCCTGGGTGTTCTTCCCAAAATATTAAAAACAAATCCGGGTAGTTTTTTAAGTTCAATTTATAATAAAGATTTTGGGCTGGGCTATTATTTGCTCGGTAACCTTTGTGGCAGCCTGTTTACATTATTGGTACTCTCCAAAGAAATCAGGCAGGTAAAAATCAGGTTCGATTTTAAATTATGGAAAGAAGTGATGCGCTACAGTGCGCCATTAATTATTGTGGGGCTGGGCGGCATGGTAAACGATGTATTAAGCCGTTTAATTTACAGGCATGTGGTTGATCTGCCACAAAACCAGGCCGATCATGAGCTGGGCATTTTTGCCAATATTTTCCGCATTGCTTTACTCATCACCATACTCATACAGGCTTTCCGCATGGCGGCAGAACCTTTTTTCTTTAACCAGAGTAAAGATAAAAATGCGCCAAGAAACTATGCAAGGGTGATGAAATTTTTTGTGATCGCCTGTTGCTTTATGTTTTTATTCATCGGGTTATTTTTAGATATTTTCCGCTGGATATTTATAACTTTTGCAAATCCCCGGTGGGCCGAGGGTTTGGAAGTAGTGCCCCTGCTGGCCTTAGGAAATATTTTCCTGGGCATTTATTATAACCTGAGTGTTTGGTACAAACTCACCAATAAAAATATGTATGGGGCTTTGATAACAATTTGCGGTGCAGTCATCACCATTGTTTTAAACATCCTGCTTATTCCAATCTGGCATTATACAGGGGCAGCTATTGCTACATTCAGTTGCTATTTGTTTATGATGATAAGCAGTTATATCCTGGGCCAGAAATATTTCCCCGTTCCTTACGCTGTAAAAAAAATGGTTGCTTATTTAACGCTCTCCCTTCTTATATTCTTTATTCATCTGGGTCTGATGAAACTGGTTGCAGATTCTTTACTTTTTTCTTTAGGAACAGGATTTGTATTGTTTATTTTGTTTACCTGGTTTGTTACAAAGATTGAAGCAAAGGAACTGGCAAAGCTACCTGTTATTGGAAAATATTTTGGCAGATAAAATTTCATTTATGGACAAAGCACAATTTGGCATGATTGGCCTGGGTACCATGGGAAGAAACCTGGTATTGAATATTGCAGAACACGGCTTTGCTGTGTGTGGTTACGACCGGGATATTGCACAGCAACAACGTTTAATTACAGAAGGTAACGGCAAACCTGTTAGCGTTGCGGCAAACCTGCAGCAATTAGTTGATACTTTGGAAAAGCCTGCGAGGATCATGTTACTTGTACCTGCAGGCAAAATTGTAGATGCGGTATTGGCTGATCTTGTTCCATTATTACAAAAAGATGATATAGTAATTGATGGCGGTAATTCTCATTTTACAGATACCGACAGGAGATATAGTCAACTGCAGGAAAGCGGCATTCACTTTATGGGCATGGGCATAAGCGGCGGCGAAGAAGGTGCCAGGTTTGGGCCCAGCATGATGCCCGGAAGTAATGAACAAAGTTTTAATGCCGTTAAAAATATACTGGAAAGTATTGCCGCTAAAACAGCAGAAGGCCCATGCGTAACTTTTATTGGCAACGGCGCTGCGGGCCATTATACAAAAATGGTACACAATGGTATTGAATACGCCATGATGCAGTTGATAAGTGAAGTATATGGGGTATTAAAAAATGCAGGCGGTTTATCAAACGATGAAATGCAAAAAGTTTTTGCTGAATGGAACAGAACTGAACTACAGGGTTTTTTAATGGAAATTACGGCTGATGTTTTTTTAAAGAAAGATGATAAGTCAGGTGCTTTACTGCTGGATATGATACTTGACAAAGCCAAACAAAAAGGCACGGGCATGTGGACCAGCCAGAGTGCTATGGATTTAAATATTCCGATCCCCGCAATTGATGCAGCAGTAAGCATGCGCTATCTTTCTGCCATGAAGGAAGAAAGAATAGCAGCGGCAGAAAAATATGCATCAGCAGAAAAATATATTACTGTTAATAAAGAAGAGCTGGTGAACACCTGTAAAAATGCTTTACATTTTGCTTTTATCCTTTCCTATGCACAGGGATTACATTTGTTGCACGAAGCTTCTAAAATATATGGCTATAATGTAAACATGGCTGAGGTGGTAAGAATATGGAAAGGCGGATGCATTATCCGCTCTGCATTATTAAATGACCTGCGTAAAGCATATCTTGAAGACAGTTCACTAAACAATATCATTCAATCGCCGGTATTTGTAAGCACGCTGAAATCGTTAAGGCAGGCTGCCGCAGATTTTTGCGGTATAAGTATGAAGAACAAATTACCTGCTGCGGTATTTGCCGCCTCATTAAATTATTTTGATGCGTATTGTTCTGAAAGATTGCCTGCCAATTTAATACAGGCGCAACGGGATTTTTTTGGTGCACACACTTACGAACGTATTGATGAAACAGGAAGTTTTCACACTGATTGGAAATAAAATGGCAAAACAAAAAAATAATATCCCTCCTCAATCCATCATCATTTTTGGTGCAGGAGGCGATTTGTGCTGGCGAAAACTGGTACCGGCTTTGTATAATTTATATTTAACTGACAACCTGCCCCAGAATTTTTTTATTACGGCTGTTGATCACAACCCCATAAAAGATGAAGTGTATAAAAAACATTTGTTAGATGGAATAAATAAATTCAGCCGCACTGGCAAAGCAGATAAAACCGCATGGAAAACTTTTAGCAGCCATGTCCATTACCTGCAGGGCGATTTTACCAATGCCGCTTTATACATTTCGCTGGGTAAAGCTTTAGATGCTTATGATGCCAAAACAGGGCAACGCTGCAACCGGTTGTTTGTTTATTCAGTTTCGCCGCGGTTTATTGAAAGCATCAGTACCGAACTTTATAAAAATAAAATTGCTTCGCAAAAAGATGCAGACCGTATCATTATTGAAAAACCATTTGGCACCAGCCTGCAGACAGCAAAACACCTGAATAGTTTTTTATCGAAACGCTTTGCCGAAA
>JANNYY010000382.1:0-3159 GCA_031410355.1 Chitinophagaceae bacterium
TTTGGGCATACCATTATTGAACTGGCAGAAAAAAATGAAAAGATATTCGGCATCACGCCGGCAATGCCAAGTGGTTCTTCTTTAAAATTTATGATGGACAAAATGCCCGACAGGGCATTTGATGTGGGCATTTGTGAGCAACATGCGGTTACATTAAGTGCAGGCATGGCTACACAGGGTATGAAAGTGTTCTGCAACATTTACTCTTCTTTTATGCAGCGGGCTTATGATATGGTAATACACGATGTGGCCATTCAAAAACTCCCCGTAATATTTTGCTTAGACAGGGCAGGGCTTGTGGGCGAAGACGGGCCTACACACCACGGCTGTTATGATATTGCTTACATGCGCTGCATACCCAACATGATCGTTAGTGCACCCATGAATGAAGCCGAATTACGTAACCTGATGTACACGGCTCAATTAGATTCAACTACCAATCCGTTTGTTATCCGTTATCCAAGAGGAGAAGGCGTGATGCCCGAATGGAAAACCGAAATGCAGGAAATAAAAATTGGCACCGGAAGAAAACTGAAAGACGGAAAAGATATCGCCATTTTATCTTTCGGCCATGTTGGCAATTTTGCAGCTTCCGCAATCAGAGATGTAAAGGCTGAAGGCATTAACCCGGCGCATTACGATATGCGTTTTGTAAAACCTTTAGATGAAGAATTGCTGCACGAGGTTTTCAGCAAATACAATAAAGTAATTACTGTAGAAGATGGAACTGTTGTTGGCGGATTTGGTTCTGCTATTTTAGAATTTATGAACGAACACAGTTACAAAGCCGATGTAAAGATCATGGGCATACCCGACAGGCTGGTAGAGCATGGAACCCCTAAACAATTGTATGATGAAATTGGGATAGATGCCAATGGAATTGCAAGTGCCTTAAGAGAAATGAGCACAGTTACAATAACCCAACTTATCGGTTAAAATACTTTTCTTGAACGGCTACGTAAAGAATATATTTTTAAAAGCAGTCTTGATTTTCATGGCCGCTTTTTTATTTTCCTGTAATGAGAAAAGTGCAGAGAAACTGAATGAGAATAGCATTCAATCATCTCTAAAAAATAAAATAGAAGTTAGGCTGGTTGGCGAAGTCCGTAGCAGAAAATCCTATAGCAATATTCAGTTTATGGATGATGACAAAGAAATAGATAAATATTTAAAAAAGCAGCAGGCAAGTAATCCCCTAGTATATGATACATCTGGCTTAATAAGTAAAATGCTTTTTACGCAATTTGAAAGACTTGGTTTGATAAAAAATAGAGAACTTCTTCTTCAAAATTTCAAAAAACAAACTAGAGAAAAAACGATTTATTCAGATAGTTCCGGACGGGAGATTGGCTTACTATTTTACCACAACCTGGTAACTGACCATTGCCATTTCAAGCTTTTATCAGCAGCCGATTCTGTTGAAATTGATACAGGAGCAACAAATCTGCAAGACCTCGACTATGCTTTTTTAGATGTCATTCCAGGAGGTAATAAAGAATTCGTTTTTTTAGATGATTACTATGTTATGAACGGCGATAATTTTGATTTTAAAGTTTATGAGATCAAAATCAACTAAGACCTCTCCTTAGTTTTTACTTTTTTTAACAAGGCCCAAAAAATTTTATGGAAACAGGCTCGTTACGAATCTATGCCTGATAAAATTTTTATGAAAATAGCCCTTACAGGTTTTGTACTATCTGCCGGTTTGCTTTTAACTATTACTGCCTTTGGATATTTTTTCTGGTATAAACCAAAATATAAAGCACATGCAAAGCATAATGCATTTGCTTTTGCAGGAACGAAGCTGAACGATAAAAAAGAAACCATGCTTCGGCTTGGCCAAAAAGCCTTGCTGGCAAAGGAATATGTTGCTGAACATGGTTTTAACACACAGCATTGTTTTTTATTGGATATGCGTATTGCTTCCGGCAAAAGCCGCTTTTTTGTTTATAATCTTGATAAAGATTCTGTAGAAATTGCAGGCCTGGTTGCACATGGCAGCGGCATTGGAAGCAATGCTGATACACCAACTTTTTCAAACACGCCAAACAGCTATTGCACTTCTCTTGGTAAATATAAGATTGGTAATTCCTACAACGGAAAATTTGGTCTTGCTTATAAATTATACGGACTTGATAAAACCAACAGCAAGGCTTTTGACCGTTTTGTGGTGTTGCATGCCCATGGTTGCGTTCCAAATAATGAGGTAGCGCCCTCGCTTATTTGCGAAAGCTGGGGCTGTCCTACTGTTACCTCGGCTTTTTTAACGCAATTACAAACTTATCTCAACAGATCTGAAGAACCCATTTTACTATGGATCTACTATTAATTAATTCATTGGTATTTCTATTGCCAGTAATTCTGCATCTTCAGAAGCCGTAACCGTAAAACTTTGTGTTTCTGAAATTCCCAAAGCATCTCTTTTACTCAATTGCTGGCCATCTACCGTTACCGAACCATTTATTACAACCAGGAATACTCCATTATTTGCAAAAGCTGTAGAATAACTTAATTCTTTTCCTGTGTCAAGATTGGTTAATGCAAACTTGGCATCCTGGTTTATCCATAATGCATTGTCTGCTTCAATAGGTGAAACAACGGTTTGCCATTTATTGGCTCTTTCCGTTACATCAAATGTTTTTTGGTCGTAACGTGGTTTAATATTTCTTTCTTTTGGAAATATCCATACCTGGAAAAGTGTTACGGGATCTGTTGCAGAAGCATTGGCTTCAGAATGTTGTACTCCGGTTCCGGCACTCATGATCTGTATATCACCGGCCTGGATAACACCTTCACCACCCGTGCTGTCTTTATGTTTAAGGGCACCGGTAAAAGGGATGGTAACAATTTCCATATTATCGTGCGGATGCGTAGGAAACGAACCGCCACCGGCAATAAAGTCATCGTTTAAAACCCTGAGTAAACCAAAATGCACTTTAGCATTGTCATGGTATTGGGCAAAACTGAAATAGTAATTGGGCTTTAACCATCCATAATCGGCGGTTCCCCTGTCGACTGCTTTAAATAATATTGATTTCATAATTGTAAATTTTAAATTCAATGTTTAAACATCAAATTTAATACCAATATATTTAACTGACAACCTGTCTTTTTTCCGGTTTCGCCCGGTGAGTCACCCCAAGAGGGTGACTCACCGGG
>JANNYY010000383.1:0-5883 GCA_031410355.1 Chitinophagaceae bacterium
TATGGATAAAATTAAAGGCCGCTGTTGATATATCAACAGCGGCCTTTAATTTTATCCATATCCACTTGCTCGACTTTTCTTCCCAATAAATTACAAATAAATACCGATCACCAACGCCACCATACAAATTATGGTGAGCAATATCAGCAACGGCATAATAAATTTAAACCAGGTCTTCAAACTAATATTTACCATGGCCAGCGATGGTAATATAAGCCCGGTGGGCGCCAGGAAAGACATGAGGCAAATACCATATTGATATGAATTTACAATTTCCCTGCCCGGTACGTTTACCAAAATAGCCAGCGCACCAATAATGGGCATGGTTAATACTGCCATGCCTGAAGAAGATTGTATGAAAATAGAAAAGATGATATAAAATGCCAGCAGCATCAGGATAAAGAATGCAGGCTGTATGCCTTGTACCATGTTGGCTGTGTAATACAATATGGAATCACTTACATGCCCTTCGTTTAAAATAATGGTAACGCCCCTGGCCACACCAATGATAAAAGCAACCGAAAGCAAACTTTCTGCCCCCTTAATAAATTCACGGATAAATATTTTTTCATTCAGCCTGGTTATTACTGCAAGCAGGATAGATGAACCGAGAAACAGTGCAGACATTTCTGTTGTCCACCAGTCTAAAAATACCACGCCACCGATCATGGTTAAAAAAGTGGCGATGTAGATCAGCAATAACAATTTTGTTTTTCCTCCCAGTTTGGGCATGGTGTTTTCGTTGCTGATGTTTATTTCATATAATGGTTTTACTACACCATCAATTTTATACACCAGTGAAGCAGTTGGATCTTTTTTTATTTTGGCAGCATATCTTAAAATATACCAAACTAATAATGCCGTCACAATTACCCAAAGTACAAGGCGTTCAGTCAATCCATCCATCCAGTTAATGCCTGCGGCATTGGATGCAATAATGGTGGAGAAGGGATTGGAGAAAGCTGGAAGACAACCAATGGAAGTACCACCGAAAATGATGGCCAGCGGCACCAGCAGGTCGTAACCTGCTGCCAGGAAAAGCGGCACCAGTATAGGATAAAAGACCAGTGCTTCTTCTGCCATGCCATAAGACCCGGCGAAAAAAGAAAATACGATTGTGAGAATCGCGATGAGCCAATGCTCACGTCCCTTCATGCTATGCGCCAGCCACGTAATGCCTTTGGTCATAGCCCCGGTTTCGTTAAACACAAACATAAATCCACCAATGATCAAACAGAATAAGATGATATCAACACTATCAACAATTCCCTTGATGGGCGCCTGCAATACACTAATGAATCCCTGTTGATTTCTTTTTTGTTTGGTAAATGTGCCCGGCACCGATACCGGCTTGCGGATATTACCATCAATAAATTTTTGCACTTTGATCTGTATGCCCAGGCTGTCTAATGTTTTTTGTGTAAGTGGCAGTACAATTTCATTGGTATCAGTTACCATAGTAAATGTTTTGCCGGTTACAGATAATTTATTGTACTGCCCGGCTGGTAAAAGCCAGGTTCCAATGGCAGCCAGTATGATCACGATCATCAAAATTGGAATAGGGCCGGGGAAAGATCTTTTTGTTGCCATGTGGTTATTTTATTTAGGCGTTAATTGCAATTTGGTGATTAACTGTTACCCCAATTACTTAATCTCAATTGATTGTATGATCATTTTCAATACCTCTCCTATTTTAGCGTCATCCATCCAGCGGGCAACTATTACCAGGTCATGTTCTTTATCAATAATAATATAATTGCCACCATAGCCAAGGGCAAAATAAACGGTGGGTGAAATACTTTTCATTTGTGCCTGGTCTGTGTTCAACCACCACATATAGCCATAATTTTTATTAGCAACAGATGGTTGCTGAACTGCGTTGATCCATTTTTCTGATAGCAACTGCTGATTTTTCCATTTTCCGTTTCTTAAAAACAATAAACCAAATCTTGCATGATCCAGCGTATTTATAAAAATACCTCCTCCATGATGGCCACCTCCGCTAACTGATTGCATCATCACCCCATCCACATTTACAAAGGAATTCTCATAACCATACCATCTCCAGGTAGTAGATGCTCCAATGGGATCCATGATCTTTTCTTTTAAAACAACCGGTAATGGCTTACGCCAAACCTGCAACAAAGAATAGGCTAATAAATTTACACGAACATCATTGTATTCGAAAACGGTACCTGGCTCAAGCAGCTTCCTGTTTTTCCAATCATCAATACTGCCTTCTTTTGGGGGCCTGTCGGCCCAATCGTTTAAGCCAAATAAATTTCCCGACCAGTCGGATGACTGCGTTAACAAGTGCTCCCATGTAATTTTTGAATTATGTTCACCTTCAAAAGATTCATCCCAAGCATATTGATTCACTTTATCAGTCACACTTTTTATCAGGCCATTATCTACTGCCAATCCTGCAACCGTCGAGAGGTAACTTTTGGTTACACTAAAGGTCATATCAACACGATTTATATCTCCCCATTGCCCAACGATGTACCCGTTTTTAATAACAAGCCCGGCAGGTCTGCCACGTTGTTTCATGGGGCCAATTATTTTATAATCCGGCTCTCTGGAATAGGATTTCATATTGGCGATGCGTAAATCTGTGTCTACTTTATTCTCACTTCTTAAAGCCAGGGCTACAGCACTGTCCAGTATTTTTTTATTCATTTTCAGCTCTTCCGGCTTTTTTAACTGCCATACCGCATCGGGAAAGTATTGCTGCTGAGCCTGAACAGTAATGGTAGAGAGACTTATAAAAAGAAGAATGAGTTTTTTAAACATTTTATTGTTTTTAAATTGTAATGAATATATAGCAGATCAACTAAATGGCAATTCAAAATAGGTTAATTTACCTAAGCCAAATAATTAGTCATCAATTTTTCCTAATTCTGCAATTGTTTTCTTTGCTGCCGCCAATCGTATCTTTTTATTCTTCTCCACCAGTTTAGCCGTTGCCCATTTTTCTACTTTGTGATGAAGCGGAACTAATAATGCTGCAATGCAAACCAATGCAAGCAGCATCAGCACATGTGAGTGGTGTGTTACTCTTTCTAAAAAAGGATGCAGCAATAAGTTTAAAAATTCAAATACAATTAATAAAGCCACTACGCCAAAAAACTCAATCATTTTTGTATTGGTGATAAAGCTGCGGCTGAGGAGTAAATACAAAATAAGTAAAGTAAGAATGCCGAGTGCAATTAAAGCATATTGTATATTTTCTTTGCGCTGTTGTGCTTCTTCGTTTTTTTTGGCTTTGTCCTCTATAATCCGAAGCTGATCTTTAAAAGCCAATGCCTGTATGGTATTTTGGTTATCCTGGTTAAAAATTAATTCTCTTATGGCAGATTCTACTTTTGAATAATAATAAGCGCTGTCGGTTTGATTTAATTTATCAAACAAATCTTTTTTATAACCGGCTGCTACTAATCTAAAATTCAAATTTTGGATTTTACCCGACAATATCCACAATTTTTCGGTCTGAACTTTAGCTTCAACCATCCTGTTATTCTTAATAAGAAACGGAATATACCTTTGATAAAAACCCATCTTCCTGCCTTCACTTTTTATGGAATCTGATAGTACAAGTGCCTTCTTAAAATATACATCGGCCAGTTCGTTCTCATTCATTTTTGCGTTGATAGTGCCGAGTAAATGCAATGCCTGCAATTGAAAAGTACTGAGTTGCAGCCTTTCGCTTGTTTGAACTGCTGCCTGTGAATAGCTTAAAGCAGAGTCCAGTTTATTTTTTTCCATGTAAGCAATGCCCATATTTCTTTGGTACTGCACCAGCATGTAATCGTACTTTGGTGAAGCTTTATCCGGTAGGTTTTCTCCCCCCTTCCTGGTGGATGTAAAAAATTCATCAATGTTTTTAAGTTGGTAATAGGTACCTGCTATGTCAAAATATAGCGAACTTATTCTTCTCTTATCATTAAACTTTTCAGCCAGCGGTAATGCCTTAAAATAATATTCAAGCGCAGTGCTGTTATCTCCTTTGCTTTGATTAAAATAATATCCTATCCAGTTATAACTGATGGCAAGTAGTGAATCATTTTTTAATTGCTGTGCTATCTGTAGCAAGTCAATACAAATTGCAGAATCAATATTACTGCCGGCACGGGAATCTATGGTTTCTAAATAGTTGATAGTAGCACTGAAACGCTCAATGGGATTAGTGTAACCAGCTAAAGCAATTTTTAGGCTGTCGGGATTATTGTTTTGTGCAAATGCGGCCTGCATATTAGCAACAAACCAAAAGAAGACTATTATTTTTTTCATGTTTTATTAATTGAGAAAGCGGGCCTATTTTTTTATCCGGCTATATTTTTTAAAATGTCAATCACCAGTTTATGCCGCAGTGCATAAGATTTATTACTATTGATACCTTCCATCGTTTCTACCGCTACTATGGCATTGATGATGGCTTTGTTTTCTGCCATGATTTATTTAATGGAATATTCTTTTTTAATCATTTCAATAAGCCCCTTTGCCCGGTTTTGAAGGGCAATAGCATTACGGATATAAAATTTAATAGTAGTGGAATAGTAATAAGGCAATTAATATTTTTAAAATAAGCCATCATTAAATATCTGTTATCACATCAAAACCTTTAAAACTGCCAACTACAGCGAGACCGGTGATTTTTTTTGCAATCTGTTTCTGCTTTATCTTACCTGACACCTGGTTTAGTGTGGCGCCACTGCCAACCGCATCGTCAATCAATAAAATATGATTATACTTCACTGTTTCGCTTACTGCAAATGTGTTTTCGGCATTGCTGATGCGTTCTTCAATTTTGCTCAGAGATTTTTGCGGAACAGGTATAATGCCTGAAATCTTTTGAATGTTGATTTTAGGCAGGTTTATCTTTAAATGCGTTTCCAGGTATTTCATTATCTGCACTTCCCTGCGTATGGTAGGGGGCACAAACCCAACTGCATCAAACCTGTGGGTTTTAATCAGCCTGTCTGTTTTCTGCTTTATTTCCTTCAGGAGTATCTTCATTAAAAATTTATTTTGTCCCTGTTTGGCATAATGCAGCAATGTACCCAGCCTGGTTTTACCAAAACGCTCAATGGCATAAAAATCCAGGTATAGTATTTCGTCCAGGTATATTTTTTCGTAGCCTTTCGTGTTTTTTATCTTTTCCTTTCCATCAATTATTCCATTTGCTTTATAGTAGCCATCATATTTCGATTTTGTTTTCAAATACTCATCCAGCGTTTTTTCAAACGGCAGGCTCCGTTGCCTGCACCAAACGCTGAAACCTTCAATGCCCTCAAGCATATTTCCGGTTTCTGTAATAAGCAGGAAATTTTCTACCAGGTATTTTTGTTTTTCCTTGCTTATTCCTGTATAGTCAACTTTGGCAACTGGCTTATCCGCTTTCAAACGATATATCGTTTTTGGTGTGCGGCCAAACTTTACAACAATTTCCTCCTCCAGCAATTGATTAATAGCAATATGTATAGCCTGCTTTGAAACATGCAGCATATCTACCATTTCCTTTATGCTCAAATCGCCTTTTTCTTTGAGCGCCAATTCAATCTTATCTCTGATTTTCATATTTTTTACTTTTTACTATCAATAGTCAAAAGTAACTATTTTTACAACTTACAATACCAATCATTTATTTGCACCCATACCACCAATGATCAGCCAGCCTTTGTCAGTCTTTTTCCAGGTATGAATTATTTTGGCGATTGGTTTTTGTACCGATTCATTTTTCTCATTCGTCCAGGTATGCGTAACATCATACATTGCAATCACGATATCGGCAAAAACATTCACCGCTTTCTTATCCAGCACATAACTGTATTTGCCGGAATTCTCTTTATACATCGATACGATCCAGTCAGTAATATGATCTTT
>JANNYY010000384.1:0-2654 GCA_031410355.1 Chitinophagaceae bacterium
TGCCTTAAAATGATGCTTTTAAAACTGGACTGATCTATCCATGCCAACCCTTCTTTCGTGTAATATTCTTCGGTATAACAGTCGGTGTAGAACCGGTCGGCCTGCAATCTTCTTGTGGCGTTCAGTATAAATATCTGGAACATGGTTTCACCAAATCCAAAACCAGCAGGCCGGTTTTTTTGTGCTTCAGCATGTGAACCTATCAACAGGTCAAGCATCTCTACATCTTCAGGTTTATCGCCATACAATTCTTTTATTTTATTTACGGTTTCGGTATCATCTGTAAGGTCATCAAATGAAGTAATAGGATTCATACCCAGTTGCCTGCGGAACTCGTTATAACGTGGTACGCCACGTTCACGTGCCCTTAGAATATCCACGGCACCCATATCATAAAGCGGGTTGCCGGGGATACTAAGCTCCTGCATCATTTTAGGATAATTATTTAACACCAGTTGGCCGGGGTGCTGGTTGCCAAATGAATAAAACAGGTCTGCCAGCGGCACCCGCTTTGTAAGTTTGGCAGAACCCGCCTGGCGGGTATGTTTAAAAGGAATCTCTTCAGTTTCCGTATCAGCATTGAGCCTTTTGATCCGTATCGTTTCGGGTAACAGAGAATGAAGCCTGTAAACTTCTACAAATTCCTGTGTAAGTGCATAAGCACAGCCATGCGTATTGATGGGGTTACCCACTACGCCGCCCATCTCGGGGTTACGTACATTTATCTCAGAAAGTGTTTTACGATGTGTACCTGAGTTAAATAAATTGGTAAGTATCCCATACCAGTTAGCGTTCAACGCAGTATCCAGGCCTTTATTGGGAAGTATGGCGGGCGTCCATTCCACCGAATGAATTTTAGCCGTAATGGCTGCATTGATCAGCCGTGCCACATTAAAGAGCCGGTTGTCGTCCATATCAGGATGGGAAGCTTTAAGCATGTCGCAAATAGCATTGTGTTCCCGTGCAAATATTGTATGAAGCAAAGTGAGGCCTATCCACCAGTTCCTGACAAAACCCGTTTCTTCAACCCCATGTTTGCCAATTGGCAATGTGCCATCAGTGTTTAATTTTAATTTTCCATCTATGCCGCTTCTAAGCCTGTTAACCGTTTCCTGGTTGCTTCCATATATTTGCGATCCATCCCACCAATGTGTTACCTCATTTATAAAACTTATTGGAACTTTATCCAGCTCATGCATCACCGTAGGATCTGGCTGGGTTTTCCTGATGAACATTTTTGCCTGCCAATATTTTTTGCGGGCAGGGTCATCCTGGGCAATAGGTATTTCAATCAGGTCAGTTGTTATGTTTTCTCCATGATTCACCCAGTCGTGATTCATAAACTGTATCCAGCTGGCAGCAAGCATATTTAAAAAAGGAACCTCTTTCATTTCGCCGTTTCGTGTAAGTAATTTCCTGCTTATTTCCCTTGGGTTTGGTGTTAAGAGTTTTTCGCCGGTTTCGGGCTTAATAGAATCAAATCTTACATTCCTGGCAAATCTTGTTCCGGCGGCACCTTCCATCGGGTCTTTAAGATTGTTCCAGCTTCCATTTGCTGTGCGGTAATGTGTAACACCATCAGGCGGGGTTTGTCCTTTTGGCTGAAAGCCAATCAGGCTGTCTTTGGGATACGTACTGATGAGGTTTTGTTTATTCAGCCTTTCACGCATGTAGGCTAAAGTGAGTATGCCAAGCGTAACCGGCCTCCTGTACCAGTTGGTCCATATTTTATCCCTGTACCCCAAAATACTTCCAACCATTTTTGCAAGAAAACTCATGATACTGCTAAAAAAGCTGCCTGATACATTACCCAGGTAAAGTTTTAATTTCTTAAACATACCGGGGGCAGGAGCAGATGGAGGTACTTGTGGTAAAGCGCCATCGGGCACCAAAGCTGCAGCCAAAAGCTTTTCACGGTTAAAATAATAAAGATCAGGAACGGGAATGTGAACTCCGCCAATAACATTTGCTTTTGCCGCTTCAAGCATCTCCATCCACATCTTGTTTCCTGGGTCTATCTTTAAGGCTGCTTCGTATTTTTCGGCTGCAATTTCGTATTCTTCACTATGAAAATAAGCAAGTGCTAAAAGGGCAATTTCATTAACATCAGGTTGAATGTTACTTTCTCCGGGAAGAAGTTGGGGGGCAATGAGTTCAATGACCTGCTGGTAATTTCCACCAACCATCAGTTGCTCAGCTTCCTGAATTGATGACATAATTTTTAATTTTAAGGTTAGGCTGTTAAAAAACAGGCTTACTAATATCTTAATTTAAAACGGCAATTCATAATTATTAAATAAGATTTTTTTTTAAAATATTTATTTTAAAAGCATGGCCCGGTGAGGAAAGTGGCACCCTCAGCAGAATAGCTGGTTTGCCATTGAGTTACAAAAGGCGACAGGAAAAGAAAAAAAATGTCAGCCTGAACAAAGGTTTGAGCTGTGCGGGCTGACATAATTTTAGTTTACTATGATAAAAAATTGCTAATTATTAAAATCTTATTTTTTTATAAGGATCAATTTTTTCTGAATAACTATTCAGGATATCATCCTTTTAATAAACAAGAAAGGATGATACCGGGATTATTTTTTAATTGTTATAAACCTGCTTACAGATGTATATCCTATGTATGAATATCCATTGGTGGTTCTTGC
>JANNYY010000385.1:0-2811 GCA_031410355.1 Chitinophagaceae bacterium
CAGCATTTTTAAATACCAGTTATCAAAAGCCTGGTAAGCAGTTCCATTTAATACATCGTTGGCATTGCCATTACCCTGCCAGCCGGCCACCAGGTTTTCGTACCGGGTAACCATATATAATTGTCCACGGGCAAAGTCGCCTTTATATTCATTCCTTGGTTCAAATACAACACCTGTAAAGCCCGGGTAAGTATTTGGTCCCAGTTTACTGCCGTTTTGTGATGTCCAGGCAGGAGCACTCACCGGGCCATAAGGCTGGTTACCCCTTTTATTATTTACAAAACCATCGGTGGGAAACAAATGGTTCAAGTCGGAATACATAGGATAAGCATCGTTAAACCACGATTTGGGAAATGAGTGTTCCCTGTTATAACAATCACCTTCAGCACTATAATTACCACATTGGTTTATACTATACGTATATGTGTAAGGCTCGGGGCCTGCCGGATTATCGCTGTACATATCCCAAATAATATCAGCCGTGTTGGCATCATTACGGTGCAGGTCGGTAGTTGCATAGGCAGTCCAAACACCCGGAGTATAGGTTAACTGAATATAATTGGCAGAAATAATATTGAATAAGGCAGTTTTTAAAGGTGCACAATTTAACCCTGTTGCCGCATTGTAATAACCGGGTGGTATTCCTGTTGGATCATTGGTAGTAACCACACTGCCATTTAGTGAGGCGGCATTATATAAAGGTTCGCCCGAACATTCTGCACTAGCAGAAAAAATAAAAATATAATAAGTAGTATTTATTGTTAACCCGGTAACAGAAAAATTAGTTGACGATGTATAATTAATAATATTGCCGCCACCAAAAGCCTGGCCCGCAGTATATGTTGTGCCATTAAGCGGGGCTGCCGATAGGGAAGAACTTGTACTTATTACCGATAAATATCTGTTTGCTCCTGTTGCGGCTGTAAAAGATCCCACTATCAAAGTATTGCTGGGTGTTAAAACTAAATTTGTTGGTGGTTGAGGGGGAGCCACGCAGGGAGGCAACGCCAATGTGGTACTACTGCCAGTTAAAGGGTTTAACTGCAGGTAATTTGGAGCGCCGCTGCAGTTTTCATTATTATGCGCAAATACAAAATAATAATAAGTGGTTGCTGGTGTAAGATTGATATCTGTAAAAGATGTTGATGTTGTGCTGATGACAACTGTGCCTCCTCCTAAAGTATTACCGGCAGTATAAAAAACCCCGTCAACAGGGCCTGCAGATAAGGTATTACCAAGGCTTCTAACAATTAAATATTCATTTACAGCGGGCACTGCAGCATTAAAAGTTCCGCTGATGGTTGTTGGGGTGGGCGTTAAAACTAAATTTTGTGGTTGTGCCGTGGGTTCTGCACAAGGAGGGCTGGCGCCGCCAATATTGATATCATCAATTGCCAACCGGTCCCGTGATCCTGTGCTGCCTGCAGATTCCCAATAGATCCACCTGATCTGTACTTCGGGCTGATTTTCTGCTGCCACAGGAAGTATTTCAGCAAATGTGAGAAAATGATTTACTGCCTGCCCGGCACTGTTATATGTTGACGTTGTACCAATGTCTATAAAATTCCCTGAGGTACCGATACGGTATTGTAAAGCAACACTGTTATCTCTTGATGCCTGCTGCAGTATTAAGCGAACGGTCCATTGTATATCAATATTTGTATGACCTGTTGTATTTATAGCTATTACCAATGCCCCGGCTTGCTGAGAACCCGATGCTAAAAGACTAAGTCCATTAGTTGCTTCATCTTTCCATCCGCCTGAAACAGAACTAGCGGTATAAGGCAGATCAGCTACACCGGGAGATAAGGTACGACTTGTTGGAATTGCAGCAAACTTGTGAACGGCTGTACCTGCCGGTAAACTGCTACCCGACTGGCTGGTAAAATTAAAAGGAAGATTCTGGGAAGCAGGATTTGATTGCGAAAATCCTCCAATTACTGTAAATAAAAAAACAAGGAGGCTGGTAAATTTTCTCTTCATATAAATGTTTAAAACCGCACCACAAATTTAAGACTTAGTTACCGGCCGTCCCCAAAATATTTTGTCAACAAAAAACCCGTCAATATTATGCTTGACGGGCTTTTAATTATGTAAAAAACAAAGTGTTACTATGCCTGCGCATTAACTCTTTTAGCCAGCTTACTTTTTAAATTGGCTGCTTTGTTCTTGTGTATAGTTCCACGTTTAGCCAGTTTATCAATCATAGAAGCAACTTTTGGAAATTGTTCTGTAGCAGCAGTCTTTTCGCTTGCCTTTAAATCACGGATTGCGTTACGGGTTGTTTTGCCGTAATAACGGTTACGTTCGTTACGCTTAGCACTCTGACGCATGTCTTTCTTTGTTGCTGAATGGTTTGCCATTTAAAATCTATTTTTTGGGCTGCAAAGATAGGGGGATTACTTTTAAAACGATTAATTAAAGCTGATAATTTTTAAAAATGATTATTTCTGCTTTATTTCGGATAAAATTAAGCTTATGAACAGATATGCAATACTCGGTTTACATATAATTTCATTGATCTTACTGGGTTTTGGATGGTTCCTGGACATATTGCACATTGACATTTCGGTTCACTATATAATAGATATTAACCTCTTCAGCGAAAAAAGAAGTGTGCTGGGTATGCTTGAAAAACTATGGAATGATAGAAGCTATTGGCCATTTACCCTTATTTTCCTGTTCGGGATAATTGTTCCTTTAATCAAATCGGGGTTTATTTTTTATCTTATATTAAGTAAACATCCCGAAGCAAAATATCAACGTTTCGTAAGCGCTATCAGCAAATGGGCCATGGCCGATGTGTTTACC
>JANNYY010000386.1:0-11369 GCA_031410355.1 Chitinophagaceae bacterium
ATTTATTGACAGCGTGTCTTTTCCATTATTTCCCATAATTGAAACGCCAACAACAGCGTTCTTTGCCAAAACGATCTGTTGTATTTTTTGGCGTAATGAATCTGTTGTTTGAGCCAAAGATTGGCAATTAATAAACCACAGTAATATTAAACATGGTAAGCAAAATAGTTTAGTCATAATGTTTGCAGCCTGGTTTGTTTAAGATTTTATTTCGTTATTGGTTCGCTTAGAAATTTATTTATCAATGAAACTGTCGCTGCAATTAAAATGCTGTCCTGTGGGGTTGTCATTTCACCAATATAATCTCCATGTCCACCAGGAATAATTGCCAGCCGGGAGTTTGCAATTAGACGATGCATTTCAGCAACATGTTCAGGAGTTGTAACATCTTTGTCGCCAATGATAATAAATGCGGGTGCTTTGATTGATTTCATTTGCTCTTCTGAAATATCGGGGAAGGATTGCATCCTTGCCACATCCCTCTCATACATTCGGTGAAGTGCGTTTGTGTCGGGGTTTATTTTTAAATATTCGTCCTTATAAGTTTGTGGCATACTCTCAAATGCCGGCTTCGACATCATATTCCAAAACCAGCCAGGAGCACCCGTCTTTTTATAGAATGTAGAAGCTACAATTATTTTGTTAGTTATTTCAGGATGCCGGATAGCAAATTGAAGTGTGGTGCTTGCTCCGTTGCTAAAACCAAAAATGTTGGCTTTGTAAATGTTTAATTGCTTTAACAGTTCTGCAATGTCGTCCGCATCCTGCTGAAAACTTAAAGGTCTGTCTATGTCTGCTGTGTGTCCATGTGCCTGCATCTCAACCGCAATTACTCTATTAGTTTTTGCAAAGTCATGCAACACCCGTCCGAAAGTTGTTTGAATGGTAGAGCCACCACCATGTATTAAAACAAGCGGTGTACCTGCTCCGTAAATTTCATAATACATTTTAAGTCCGTTCACCAGAGCATAGCCGCTTGCGCTGTCCTTTTTTGTTTGGTTGCCTGTTTTTGGTTGCAAACTCATTGTCTTATTATCCGGTTTATTACAGCTTGAAATCATCAACGCTATTATGGTTATTAATGAGGTTGTTTAAATCATTTGTCAAAATTATTTTTTTACACTGCCGGTTTAAATCGGTACATCGTTCAAGCCTTGTAGATTACGGCAGTTTGTGAAAAAACTCCCGCCTCTCTATAAATATACACAGAATGTTAGTAGCTTCAAACCTGTATTTTTTTTGTGTAAAAGAAGCAATGCAAATGATAACAGTACAACAGCTCAATCAAACCTGCTTTGCCTGATGCCAGGTTACACACCCGAAGGGGGAGTATATATGTGGTTGCAATTTTTTAAATCCATTGTTGCGTGGCTGGCAAAACTACTACGGACATTTTATAAAACGGAACCTGAACGACCTCTGGCGCATTGTGAAAGGACGGCTTGAAAAGTTTAATGTTACTTATTGTTTATTTAAACAATAGTATCGCTTTGTCTCGATAAATTAATGCTTATTTCATTCTGATGTCAATATTCCCCGATTTAGGATAGTAGTATTCCCGTAAAGGCTCATAGCCTTTTTTTTCAAAGCGAAGTGAATAATTAGGTTTCTGAAATTTAATGGGAAGTAAAATATTGAAAATCCCTTTTTTGTCAGCAGCTATTGTTGTGTCATTATCAATAGTGATATTCACCCCTTCAATTTCTATTCCTGAAAAGGTTTTAATATTGCCGGTAATTATTCCCAAACTGCCATCCGGTATCATGTTTAGGGTTACTGTTTTTTCTAAAATTATCGAATCTGAATAAAGCTTCCAGTGATCCGTGTCAAGTTTAATAGCCACCTTTTTGCCATTTGAGGAAGCAGGTAATTGTTTGAAAATTACTTCTCCATTTTCCAAAACCTGTTTTCTCTCTTCCTTGTTATTTATATAAACTGAGAGCTGTCCTCCTTTGAAGATTGGATATTCAGGCTGTAGTTTTAGCGAAGGGTCAGGCTTCAGAAAAATCGTTGCATCATAAGGCTGCATTTTAAAATATATAAAGGCAGCTAAAATACCCATCAGTAAAATAACAATGAAAACCCACAGGTATTTATTTTGTTTTTCGGCAGGGAAAGGTTTTTTAGGTGCTGGTTTAGCAGGTTTGTTTTCTTGTCGTACATAATTATAAATAATTGGAAAGTTTTTTTCATTAAAGGGTATTACTTCATAATTTGCTAAACTTGGCGGAACGTCCTCAAGACGTAGGTCCTTTGTAATGACAGTAAATAGGTTACCCGAAGTTTTGCCAGAGCGTTTACGATTTAAAAAGAACAACCACTCTGCCTCTACCCAGGATGATTTGATATTATCTGCTGAACTCCCCACAACTATCATATGTGTTGTACTTGCCAATACTTCATCTATCGCTTTTATATAATCTGCATTGCCTATTTCTTTTAAAGTTTGGTCCGAATCAAAAACAACCAATGCCTGCCCGGTCAGGTAATCATAGATTTCTTTTGCAAATTTTGCATCGTCACTTTTTCGGGATATAAAGACATCGCATGTTTTCATTTCATTGCTTTTTTAAAATATCTCTAATTTTTACAAAATCAGGATGTGTTATGCCCGCCTTTTCCAATTCATTAAGATCAGCAAAGAAAGTTTCCTTGTAGGTTGCGTTGTTATAAGGTTTATCTTTTAAAGCGAGGTAAATTTTTTCTGCCTCCGTGTATTTACCCTGGAAAAGCAACGCCAAAGCCAAATTGGTATTTGCCCATTCTATTTTTTTATCATAGTCTTCTGTTTTACTATACTTCGTTGGATCAAGCGCTTCCCTGGCGGCATTTTCTGCTGCTGAAAATTGTTTGTCAAATAAATAATACCAGGCTAAATTGCTTAGGCTGGCACCTAAATCGTAAGCTAAGTTTTTATGACTGGTACTATCCAGAGAGCGATATTGTTCAACAATTTTTTCCTGAAGTTTTATAGCCGCCGGATAATCATTTTTATCTTTATACAAACTCCCCAAATTGTTTTGGATCATCGCTAAATCGGGTTCATAAGTATCAGGATTGGTTTTTGACAAACGTTCATAGATTTCGAGGGCTTTGCCAAAGGCATTCAAAGCCGCAGGATAATCATTTTTAGCTTGATACAAATTCCCCAAATTGTTTTGGGTCATCGCCACATCGGGTTCATAAGTATCTGGATTGGTTTTTGCCAAACGCTCCTTGATTTCGAGGGCTTTGCCATAGGCATTCAAAGCCGCAGGATAATTATTTTTAGCTCTATACAACTCCCCCAAATTGTTTTGGATCAACGCCAAATTGGGTTCATATTTAGCAGGATTGATTTTTGCCAAACGGTCATAGATTTCATGTGCTTTGCCATAAGCATTCAAGGCCGCAGGATAATCATATTTAGCTTGATACAAAGCCCCCAGATTGATTTGGGTCACCGCCACATCGGGTTCATAAGTATCAGGATTTGTTTTTGCCAACCGTTCTCTGATTTCGAGGGCTTCGCCATAAGCATTCAAAGCCGCAGGATAATCATTTTTAGCTTTATACAAATTCCCCAAATTGTTTTGCGTCATTGCTGTTTCAACTTCTCCTTTTGCTAATTTTAAAGCTCTTTGGTAATTTCGGATTGCTTTGTCGTGTTGGTTTTGCTGTCGAAGAAAATAAGCAAAATCAAATGTATTGACAAAATTAGTGGTATCCTTTGCAACTATATTTTCATAGGTTTTTTCTGCTTCTTCAAATTTAAATTGCAACACAAGCGTGTTTGCAATGTCTTTTTGCGATTTTAAATAAAGGTTTATAGTAGAGTCATTGTTAGCAATAATTTTTGTGGCTTCGGCTTTACTTTTTATGGCTTTATCTACCTGGGCCTCCGTTACCATGCTTTTTTTAAGGGTTATAAACTCATCGTATTTCCCTTCTTTAAATAGTTCTATGGCTTTCAGGTCTTTTTCCGAGGCATCGCTCAAATCAATACGGCTATATTCATCTGCTACATTATTAAGTTGGTTTTGCAGCCTGGCAAAATCCTGCTCCAGGCTGGCTATTTTCTTTTCATTGCCTTTATTTAAGGCTTTTTGTTTATCCAGTTCTTTTTGCAGGTTCTGCTCAAAAGTTTCGTAGTACTTACTTTTAGCTTTCGCTAATGTACCAGCTTTGCAAAGTATAATTTTAAAAGGTTTTTCATCTGGATTTTCTGGTATTAATGTACTCATTTCTTTTTCGTTTACCAGTTCCCAACTGTCCTTCTCAGCTCGTACAATAATATTTTTACCAGGTTTCGATTCTTGAAATTTCAGGATAAAATCACCAGAAGAATTACTTTCAATGGAATTACTGGCGCCATTTGATCTTACTATAACACCCGATATTTTGGTTCCAGTATTTTGTTCTCTTACAAAACCGGTAAGTTTACTTTGTGCAAAGCAAAAGGAGGAGAGCAGTATAAAGAAGGTGAAAACTTGTATTCTCATTTCTTGTCTTTTATGGTTTTATTCAAATTACTGGAAAATCCGGTGATACTCACCATTGAAATTGGCTTTTATTTAATTTCCATTGCTTATTTCTCTAAAAGTTTGATCTGAACCAAAAACAACCAATGCCTGTCCAGTTAAGTAATCATAAATTTCCTTTGCTAATTTTGCATCAGCACGTTTTCGGGATATAAAAACATCGCATGTTTTCATTTTACTTTTTTTTTAAAAGGTTTCTAATTTTAACAACATCAGGATGAGTTATGCCCGCTTTTTCCAATTCATTAAGATCAGCCAGGAAGGTATCTTTGTAAGTTCCTTTTTCATAGGGTTTATCTTTCAGGGCGTTGTATATTTTTTCTGCTTCGCCATATTTGCCCTGAAACAATAAAGCCAGGGCAAGGTTGGCATTTCCTACCCACATTACAGAAGCGTCATAGCCTTCATTCTTTTTAAAGGTTTGAGGGTTTAGGGCTTCACGGGCAGATTGCTCTGCATTTGCAAACTGTTTTTCAAGCAATTGAAGCCAGGCCAGGTTTCCATAACTAATGCCTAATTCATCCGCCAAAACGGAATCCCCACTGTTAATTAATAAATGATATTCCCTTATTATTTCAATGATGAGATTGATTTTAGCATTGTTAACCGTAGCATTAGAAATTTTTAGTTCAAGTTCATCTATTTTTTTTAATTTTCTGCGCAGATAAGTATCCCTTAAATTGGCTTCAGTAATTGTTACATCCGAATCATAGGTACCTGGATTGATCCTGGCGAGACGTTTATATATTTCCAATGCTTCAAGAAATGCCGGTTCAGCGCCCAGGTAATCTTTGTTATTGTAATACAAATTCCCTAAATAAAGTTGAGTTCTGGCTATGTCCGGTTCATAAACTGGAACTTCTGTTTTGGCCAAGCCCTTGAATATTTTTAGTGCTTCAAAGTAAGCCAATTTTGCAGCAGGAAAATTGCTTTGATCACTGTAAAAATTCCCAAAACTGTATTGCGTTTTAGCCAGATTAGATTCGTAAATACCCGGGTTGGTTTTTGCCCACTGTTTGTATATTTTTATTGCTTCTTGCAAAGCTGATTCAGCAGCCGGATAATTCTTAGTTTCGAGGTACAGGTTTCCAAAATTGAACTTGGTATCAGCCAAATCAGGTTCATAAGTACCAGGGTTTATTGTGGCCAATCTTTTCCTTATTTTCAGAGCCTCGTGATATGCCGAGTCGGCAGCCCTATAAATTTTCATATTAAAATACAAAACTCCCAAATTGTTTAGAATGGTGGCCAGATCAGGTTCATAAGTTGTTGCATCAATTATTGTCAAACGTTTTCTAATCTCCAACGCTTTAAGATAAGCTGATTCAGCAGCTAAGCTATTTTTCTGTTTTGAGTATACAATTGCCAAATTAGCCAAGGTTATAGCAAAAGCAGGTTCATAGGCATATGGGTTTTTTTTGACCAAAGGTTTTCTGATTTCCAACGCTTCGAGCAAGGCTTGACCTGCCGCAGGATAATTATTTTTTAGAAGGTATAAAATGCCCAAATTTGTTTGAGTTTGGGCTAGGTCAGAATTATTAATATCGGTTTTTGTTTCAGCCAAACGCCTCCTGATTTCCAACGCTTTAAAGTAAGCTGATTCAGCAGCGAGATAATTTTTCAGATCAACGTATAAAACCCCAAGATTATTTAGGGTGTTGGCGAGAGCAGGCTCATAGACAGCAGAGTTGGTTTTTGCTAACCGGCTATTTATCCCTAAGGCTTCAAGATAAGCTGATTCTGCGGCGGTATTTTTTTTATTATTCCTATATAGAACCCCAAGATTAGTTTGAGTTAAAGCTACAAGGGATTCAAAATAATCAACATAAGCTGAGTCTGCGGCGATATTAATTTTATAATTCCTATATAGAAAACCAAGATTATTTTGAGTTAAGGCAATAAGGGATTCAAAATAATCAATATTAGTTTTTACCAGCCGTTCATAAATTTTTAACGCTTCAAGGTAAGCCGATTCAGCAGCGGGAAAGTTATTCTTATTATTATACAAATTTCCCAAATTGTTTTGATTTGATGCTATGCTTAATTCATAAATAACAGGATTTTTTTTGGCTAATTTTTTTGCTATTCTCAAACACAAATTGAACCATTGAATAGCTTTGTCATGTTTGTTTTGGTCAGCAAGAAAATTGGCAAAGCCAAATGCATTTTTATAATTAGTTGTATCCTTCAAAACCAACTTTTCATAAGTTTTTTCTGCTTCATCAAACTTAAACTGTAATACAAGTGTATTTACAATATCCTTTTGCGACTTATAATAAAGGTTTATCGTAGAGTCACTATTATCGATAGTTTTTAAGGCTTCAACTTTATTTTTTACAGCTTTATCTACCTGGGCCTCTGTTACTATACTCTTTTTAAGGCTTATAAACTCATCGTATTTCCCATCTTTAAATAGTTCTATGGCTTTTAAGTCTTTTTCAGAAGCATCACTCAAATCAATACGGCTATATTCATCTGCTAAATCATTAAGTTGTTTTTGTATTCTCTCAAAATCCTGCTCTAAACTGGCTATTTTCCTAGCGTTGCCTTTATTTAAAGCTTTTTGTTTATCAAATTCTTTTTGCAGGTTTAGCTCAAAAGTCTCATAGTATTTACTTTTTGCTTTTGCTAATGTGCCAGCTTTGCAAAGTATAATTTTAAAAGGTTTTTCATCCGGATTTTCTGGAATTAATGTACTCATTTCTTTTTCGTTTACCAGTTCCCAACCATCCTTCTCAGCCCGTACAATAATATTTTTACCAGGTTTCAGATCTTGAAATTTCAGGATAAAATCGCCAGAAGAATTACTTTCAATTGAATTACTGGTGCCATTTGATTTTACCATTACACCTCCTATTTTGATTCCAGTATTTTGTTCTCTTACAAACCCGGTGAGTTTACTTTGAGCAAAACAAAAGGAAGAAAGCAGTGCAAAGAAGGTGAAAATTTGTATTCTCATTTCTTATTCTTTTTGGCTTTATTCAAATTACTATTTGTTGAACTAAAATGCTCCACAAGAATGCAATTTTAGCTCTTTTGTAAGGTTGGCTTTGTTTCGGGGTTTGTGTCCCTTGCAAATGTGCAAAATAACGTGTGTAGCGTCGGGAAAGTCATGGGAAATTTGAATTTAAGGAGGATGCTGTTTAGGGTGATGAACAACAGATGCATTTATGTCATTAGACATTATTAAATACTGCCAATGCAAAAAATTCTACCTAATAATCAACTTTTTAATGTTATATGCCTTAGATTGTTCATTGCGCCAATGCAATTTAACTAAAATTGTAATATCAAAATTTTCAGCTATCTTTTCCTCAAAAAATAAAATCTACCTTTGCCTTCTATCAGCCGGGTTATCGTTCCCGATATTAATCGGAAAGGAAAGTCCGGACAGCAAAGAGCAACACACCGGTTAACAGCCGGCTGTTTGTTTCCTTCAGCTTACCGGAGGTTACAAATAAGAGAAAGTGCCGCAGAAAATTACCACCCCCTGTTGACATCCTTCGACAAGCTCAGGATGACAACAGGGGGCCAGGGTGAAAACGTGAGGTAAGAGCTCACGGGTTTTTGCAGTAATGCATTAATTGGGTAAACCTTGTGTGCTGTAATGCCACGTATATCAGCGGTTGAGGGCGGCTCGCCCGATATTGCGTAAGCAGTAGCGTTGAAGGGTAGGCAGCAAGATTGTGTTAGTAATAACACAGCCAGATAAATGATAACCTCCCCCGATGTATCGGGGGAACAGAATCCGGCTTACAGGCTGATAGATTTTTCTTTTTGCCGGTAAGATGGTAAGACGGTGACTTTTTCCGCCTTACCGTCTTTCCGGCAATTCTATTTTATAAGAGCATCTAAACTTCTGTTACCCTTCCTGCTCAGCCATATTAATAAGCCGGTGAAGGGGATATACCTTTGGTGGTGTTGGCGGAGTGATTCCGAGTTTGGCAAACATGGGCATCAACGTGTTCATAGCGAATTGATTCATATCTTCCTCCGAATCCCATACATCAACCGCACACCAGCTATCTCCTTTTTTAAATGAAACGTGCACGTTGAGGTGTTGATCCGGAAATTTTCCGCCCGGAGACATCTCGTTCATGATGGCATCATATTGGTCGGCTGTTAAATCTGCAGCTTCAAAAACTGCTACAATTTTGCTCATTGTTTAAAGTTTTAAGGTTAATAATTATTTGATAAAAGACTGTGCAATATCATAGGTATCGCTGAAGTTTTGGTAGTACGTTACTTTGCCGTTATTAAAGGTCCAGTACATGGCCCATTGGTTTTGCGAGGTTTTGCCGGTTTGTTTATTGGTGGCAACGGCTTCTCCCAATGCCACAACCTTATCGCCTTCGGCAATATATTCCTTTGGCTGAAAAACCTGGAAGTCGCTGGTGGCGCCTAACTGGGCAAAAAAGTCAAGTACTTCCGCTTTTCCTTTGCGGGTGCCTGCATAAGGAAAAATGTCGGCGGGACCATTCATTTTCCAGGTAACATCGTCACTCAGTAAATCTAAAATGGCAGGAATGTTTCCTTTGGAAAAGTTGTCGAATGCTGTTTGAACAAGCTCTTTGTTTGTCATAATTTTAATTTTTGAGACATCATATACGGTATTGACTGGTGGTTGATTTTTTATAGCATATACTATTGTTTCTATCATTTGTTTTATGGTTACTGTACCCAATTGCTTTGCGGCTTCTCTTTTGGATGGGATGAATTTTGCAAGCCAGTAAAAGGGTTTTAGCAGCAGCGGCCACCAGTGCCCCGGCCCCAGTACATACCAGGGCCGTATAAAACTGCAGGTAAAATGCTGTTGCAATAAAATAGTTTCGCCCCGGGCCCTTACTTCCTGGTAATCTTTCATGATCGTAGTGGGATACATGGCCACACTCAAATAAATAAAATGCTTTATCCCTGCTGTGGCAGCAGCTTTTGCGGCCTGCTGTACCGATATCAGGTCTATCTTTCTAAATTGTTCAGCTTTTGCGGGTGAGGGATGTGCCACCCCAATAAGATGAACAAAAATTGCTGCCGGTGCAATACTGTTTTTATAACTATCAGCATTTAATGCATCTGCATAAATAATTTCACATCCTTTGGGTAATTTATTTTCTGATCCTTTTCTTGTTAATGCCTTGATGTGAAAATTTCCATCTGCCAGTAAAGCTTTAATTAACCTGGTTCCAATATAACCGGTACCACCTGTTATAAATACTGTTTGCACTTTTTTATTTTTTTATTGCCGGGAAGAGGGTAAGACGTTTTTTCGCCTTCCCCGCAAATATTTCCATTTCTATTTTTGCGCCTTAATTGTTCCTCCATCAACATCTTTAATAAACTGTATCAACCCCGGAAAATAATTTTTCTGATCATCATACATAGACATGTGGCTGCCGTTGGGGCAAAGTAAAAACCTGCCGTTTTGCACCTGGGTGCTCATCCATTTCATGTGTTCGGGATCCATGGTGTCGTGCTTGCCACCAATAGTTAATGTGGGTGTTTTTATTTTTGGTAATTCTTTGCTTACATCCCAGTTTATTAAATTGCCACCAATGCCAAACTCGCTGGGGCCCTGCATGGTAACATATAACGACTGGTTCAGCTTTCCTAAAGAACGGGTCATTGGCTCGGGCCATTGCTCCAGTGGTAAACGGCAAATATGTTTTGCATAAAAATTGGGCATCAGCAGTTGCATGTATTTTGGATTTGCAAAATCGCCTTTTGCTTCTATCTGCCTGATGGTATCTAAAATTTTTTGATCGAACTGCGGCGCCAGTACTTCCTGTGCATATTTTCCATAAGCGGGGCAACTGCTCATCATATTACTGATGATGAGGCCTTTTAAATTATCCTGGTATTTTAAAGCATATTGCATGGCAAGTATGCCTCCCCAGGAGTGGCCGAGTAAATAAAAGTTATCCTTGTTTAAATTCAATGCTTTGCGTACCTGTTCCACTTCTTCTACAAATCTCCCCAAATCCCACATGGTTGTGTCTTTTGGATTATCAGACAATCCGCAACCCAACTGGTCATAATAAATAATTTCAAAACCTTCGGGCAGTAAAAAACTTTCAAAACATTCAAAGTACTCATGCGTGGCACCGGGGCCGCCATTTAATAAAAGCAATTTTATTTTTGGGTTATTGCCCATGGTTTTTGTCCAGATATTAAATTTGCCCTTTGGCGTTTCAATAGGAATTATTTTAACGCCACCGGTTTGTACTTCTTTGTATAGGTCTTCTGAAGCAATAACTTCAGTTGTTTTATTTTGGTTGTTGCAACTGGTTAGTACAATGGCTGCAAGTACAATGAATATTTTTTTCATGAATCGCTTTTTATTTTACAGGGTTATTATTTAATTTATGCATGATAATTTTATTTATAAGCAACAGCAGCGCTTGTTGGGCCTGTAAGCGGGATAATTTCAACCCGTTTAAAACCCGCAGCCTTTGTCCATTCTTCAAAATCGGTGGGAGTATAATCAAATGCATCTCCATTTTCGATCAGCATATTCAGGCTCATCATCATGCCAAAGGCATTTTGTTTTCTTTCGGCATCAATAATATTTTCAATAGCTATAAATACCCCGTTATCCGGCAGTGCATCAAACACTTTTTGTATAACCTGCTGTTTTGTTTCTTCATTAAAACCATGCAGGATATTTCCCATCACAAAAATTTCTGCCGACGGCAGATCATCGTTTAAAATATCAACGCTTCCTGTTTTAATGCGGCCCGATAAATTAAATGCTGCAATCCGTTTTTTTGCCAACTCTTCAACCGGGGGCAGGTCGTAGGTAGCAGCATTTATATTGGGATGATTGAGTGCAACCTGTATGGTGAGCCATCC
>JANNYY010000387.1:0-7541 GCA_031410355.1 Chitinophagaceae bacterium
TGTTAGCATGCATCTGCATGATACGGCTGATACGTTCTTTTTTACCGGTACGGGTATTCAAAACATAACTACCAGAATCTAAGCGTCCGCTATAGGCACGGAAGAACGCCAAACGGCCCACAAAAGGATCGGTCATGATCTTAAATGCCAAAGCACTGAATGGTTCTTTAGGATCGCAATGACGCAATAATTCTTCACCGGTATCAGGATTGATCCCTTTAACAGCTTCAATATCCATTGGTCCGGGCAGGTAACGCACGATAGCATCCAATGCAGTTTGTACACCTTTGTTTTTAAAAGAAGAACCACACATCATCGGAATGATAGAAATATCAATTGTTGCTTTACGGATGGCTTCATGTATTTCAGCTTCTGTAATTGTATCAGGATCATCAAAGAATTTCTCCAGTAATTTTTCATCGTAATCAGCAACAGCTTCAATTAAATGTTGTCTCCACTCTTTTACATCTTCTGCCATATCTTCCGGAATAGGAATTTCATTAAAAGTCATTCCTAACGTTGCATCATCCCAAACCATTGCTTTAAGGGTGATCAAATCAACCACACCTTTAAAATTATCTTCGGCACCAATTGGTAACTGCAAAGGCACAGCTTTTGCGCCCAGCATTTCTTTAATTTGTTTTACAACATTTAAGAAATCGGCTCCTGCACGGTCCATTTTATTTACAAAACCAACACGTGGTACTTTGTATTTATTGGCCTGGCGCCAAACTGTTTCGCTCTGTGGTTCTACCCCACTCACTGCACAAAATAAAGCCAGTAAACCATCAAGCACACGCAAAGAACGCTCTACCTCTACCGTAAAATCCACGTGGCCGGGGGTATCGATAATGTTGAATTTATATTGCTTGGTATCGGCAATTTTTTTACCCTGCTCCATCGGAAAATTCCAAAAACAGGTAGTTGCAGCCGAAGTAATGGTAATACCTCTTTCCTGCTCCTGGGCCATCCAGTCCATGGTAGCGGCACCATCATGCACTTCACCAATTTTATGATTAACACCGGTATAATATAATATACGCTCGGTGGTAGTGGTTTTGCCCGCATCAATATGAGCGGCAATTCCAAAGTTTCGTTGATAACGTAAATCTCCCATTTTGTTTTATTTAATATTTAAGATTTTTGATTTAATATTTTGTTACGGGCTGTATTTCTTTCCTCATCATCGTCCCCGCCCCGGCGGGGCTCCCTTCTACTGTTAAAACTTTATTCGGCTTTTATCGCAGCGTAAGTGCAGCATTTTCCCGTAAGTGCTGGGAACAGTTTTGATATGTTTATAAAACTCTCATAGTATGCTAAATAAGCAAGGCTCCATCAAACGCTGCCTGCCTTTTAGCGGCGCAAAGGTAGGTATAAAAAACTTATCTGCAAAGCAAAATATGGCTTTGTAGCCGGAGATTAACGTTTTGTAAATTATACAGTAAAAAAAAGGATTTTGTCAGATGGCCCAGGCTTTATCACCTTTTTTATATGGAAAAGCGCCATCATACTTACCAGGAACGGGTAAAAACCGCAATGCCTGTTTCATACCTATTTCTGAGGTAAAATATCCCAGCAGGGTTAACTGTTTCATCATGGAATAATAATGAAGTGGCGCTCCGTTAAACTCTTTTATCTCTTGCCTGGCAGCATCCCTGGCCATTTGTTCTTTTTGCTTTAATTGCTCGTTAAAAGTTTTGGCATCTGTTTCCAATGCAACTAACACCTCGTTACGTTCGGCTGGGTTAAGTGCTATAAAATTTTTACTAAATTGTTTTTTACAGGTTTCATCCAGTGCAGCAATTCCTTCGGTAAAAGCCTTTTGTTGATCGGCACGGTAACAATCATTTACAAAAACATTCATAAACTCACCAACCTTTGCGGCTTTTGCACCCGGTGTATTTGTAACCGGAATAATGGTATCGCCTACTTCATCCAGCAATGCAATATTATCTGCACTTAATAATCCTTCGCCTTTTTTTACGCTTGTTTTACAACCGCTTAAAAAAACATCGCCGCCAACTAAGGCTCCGCCGGTAAGCACAGCTATTATTTTTAAAAGTTCTCTGCGTTCCATAATATTTATTTAATCAATTTAATAATGAGTTAAAGGTTTCCTTTCTTTAATTCCTTTACGGCAAATTCTGCCGCCCTTGCGGTAAGCGCCATATAAGTAAGCGAAGGGTTAACACAACTGGCGCTTGTCATACTTGCACCATCGGTAACAAAAACATTGGGTGCATCCCATACCTGGTTATTACCATTTAATACCGAGGTTTTGGGGTCCCGGCCCATACGGGCGGTTCCCATTTCGTGAATACCCTGGCCAGGTGCGTATCCTGAGTCGTATTGGTTTATTTTTTTAACGCCGGCGGCTTCCAGCATTTCTGCAGCATCGGCCATCATATCTTTACGCATTTTTAATTCATTCTCTTTCATCTCCACATCCATAGCCAAAACAGGTAATCCCCATTTATCTTTTACATTTTTATTCAGGTAAATTCTGTTGGAATGATCGGGTAGCATTTCACCAAATGCCGTCAAATTTATATGCCAGTTTCCTGGCTCTGTAAGCGATTCTTTTAATGCAGCACCAATTGTCATTTCAGCAATCTCAACTCCTCTGCCCCTGCCAGCGCCTCCCTGGTAACCAAATCCACGCAGGTAATCTCTTTTATCGTTATAAATATTTCTATACCGGGGAACATAAATACCCGTTGGCCTTCGGCCATACTCGTACTTATCTTCAAAACCTTCCACAGTTCCGGATGCACCTAATCTGAAATGATGATCCATTACATTGTGCCCCAGTTCACCGCTGCTGCTTCCCAGGCCGTCGGGCCAAATGTCGGTGGCACTGTTCATCAGCAACCAGGTACTGTTGAAAGAGGAGGCGCAAACAAAAATTATTTTAGCTGTGTATTGATAGGTCTTATTGGTATTGGCATCAATTACCTCTACCCCCGTTGCCCTTTTTTTGTCTTTATCAAAAATTATTTTGGTTACAATTTTATCTGATTCCAGGGTAAGATTACCTGTTTTCATGGCTGCTGGTAATGTAGCCGATTGGGTGCTGAAGTATGCACCAAACGGACAACCCAGCCAGCAACGGTTGCGGTATTGACAGTTAACGCGGTTTTGCTCAGGCATGGATTGTGTAATATTTGCACTACGGCCAATAAACATGTGGCGCTGGCCATTATAATGTGCTTTAATTTTTGCTGCAACATCTTTTTCAGCCACATTCATATCCATGCCGGGCAAAAATTCACCATCAGGTAAAACATCCAGGCCCTCTTTAGTTCCCTGTATGCCGGCAAACTTTTCTACATAACTGTACCAGGATGCAAGGTCATCGTAGCGAATAGGCCAGTCAACAGCTATACCTTCTTTGCCGTTTGCTTCAAAATCCCATTTATTCCAGCGGTAACTCTGGCGGCCCCAAAGTAAAGAACGGCCACCCACATGATAACCGCGGTACCAGTCAAAACGTTTATCCTCGGTATAAGGGTTTTCTTTTTCATTTGCCCACATGCCCTTCGTTTCCTCATTCAGCGGATAGTCTCTTCTTAAGACCGGGTAATCATCTTTCATTTGCTGTGTGGCACTGCCACGGTGAGGATACTCCCACCTTTCTTTATTGGCATTTACATAATCCTTTACGTGTTCAATATTGCGGCCTCTTTCCAACATCACCACTTTTAGCCCTTTTTCTGCCAATTCCTTAGCAGCCCATCCTCCACTAATGCCAGAGCCCACTACAATAGCATCAAAATTAAAATTTGCCATAATTGAATATTTATTGGTTTTCCTGTTTACAATATTTTTTTAAACGTCGCAAAGAATTACAGCATCACGCAGCGATGCTTTTTTATCATTTTTAAGGGGAATGAATTCCTGTGCCACATAACCTTTATAACCCGTGGCTACAATTGCATTCATGATGGCTGGATAAAAAAGCTCCTGTGTTTCATCAATCTCGTGCCTGCCCGGTACGCCTGCGGTGTGGTAATGCCCAAACCACTCATGATTTTGCTGAATGGTCCTGATAACATCGCCTTCATTTATCTGCATGTGATAAATATCGTAAAGCAGTTTAAAATTAGGGCTTCCAATTTTTTTGCACAAGGCAACACCCCAGGCAGATTTATCGCACATATAATCTTTATGGTCAACCTTGCTGTTGAATAATTCCATCTGTATTACAACGCCTTTTTTTTCGGCAAGGTCAATGATCTTCTTCAATCCTTCGGCACAATTATTTATTCCGGTTTCATCATCCATACCATTGCGGTTGCCGCTAAAGCAAATTAAGTTTTGATAACCTGCTGCTGAAACCAGGTTTATATGTTCGGTATAATTTTTAATCAATGTTTCATGATACTGTGGATCGTTCCAGCCTTTAACCAAAGAAATTTCGGCGCCGTTACACATACTGCTGTCTAATCCATGATCTTTTAAAACCTGCCAGTCCTTTGGCCCCACCAGGTCAATCGCTTTCAATCCTATCGCTTTTGCGGTAACGCATAGTTCTTCCAGCGTTAGAAAACCATAGGTCCACCGGCAAACAGAATGGTTAATATTATTTTTAAGGCCTGGCTGCATATTCTCTATTTTTTTTGCAAATGAATGCACCGGTGATAATGCCGCCGCCGCAGAACCGGCTATTGCTGATTGTATCAATGTTCTCCTGTTCATGCTTCTGCTGTTTTGGTTTTATCATTTTTAAAAAGCAACATAAAGAGCAATGCAATAGCTGCGGCAAACACACAGGGTATCAGCCAGATGGCATGCCAGTTATGGGTTCCATCGGCAAGCAGGTATTTATCTACAACAACGCCCGCCATATAAAATCCGATATACATCCCTACGCCATAAGTTGCCAAAGTAATTAAACCCTGAGCTGCAGAGCGAACGTGTGAGCCAGCTTTTTTATCGGTATAAATCTGGCCCGTAACAAAAAAGAAATCGTAACAGATACCGTGCAGAATAATGCCGGTATATAACATCCAGGAGCTGCTACCGATATCGCCATAGGCGAATAAAAGGTAGCGTAGCGCCCAGGCGATCATGCCGATCAACAGCATTTGTTTTACACCAAACCTTGCAAAGAAAAATGGCATCAAAAATAAAAATACGGTTTCAGAGATTTGCCCCAATGTCATTTTTCCGGCAGCACCAACCATACCGGTTTCGTTTAAAAATAAATTAGCCTGTCCATAATAAAATGCCAGTGGAATGCATATTAAGATAGAGGCAAGAAAAAACACCAGGTAATTTTTATCTTTTAAAACTTTGATAGCATCCAGGCCCAATACTTCACTCACTGTAACCTGTTGCCCGGCCTTTGGCGGTGGCGTATCAGGCAGAAAAAAACTTCCGATACCAAGTATTATAGATACCAGTGCAGCTACTTTAAAGGTAATGGTTAATGAAGCCGGATCTTTTTCCCAGGCCATAGCACCTATGATGAGTCCGGCTGCTATCCAGCCAATGGTGCCCCACATGCGTATGCCCGAAAATTCTTTCTCAGCATTGGTTACCTGTTTTAAGGTGATTGCATTTACCAATGCCAGCGTAGGCATATAAATGATCATGTAAATAAGCAGCAGCGAATAAAATGAAGCAAAGCCTGTTTGTGAAGAAATAAAATATAAAATGGCTGCACCTGCCAGGTGAAGTACACCTAATATTTTTTGTGCTGCAAAAAAACGATCCGCAATTAGCCCGATGATGAAGGGGGCGATGATAGCACCCAGGCATTGTGTTCCGTAGGCTGCGCCTGTTTGTCCGCCGGTAGCACCTATATTTCCTTTAATTAAAAAAGTCCCCATGGTTACAAACCAGATTCCCCACACAAAAAAATTGAGAAACATCATGGAAGATAACTTCAACCGGATAATTGACTTCATGCAGCAGTTTTTATTTAATCGTTAGAATCAGTATTACCATCGTAAATATAATTTTTTTTGGCTTCAGAATTCAGTTATCGGGAGAAATTAATTCAACAAACGTTTGCGGTGGTTAATTCATAAGTTAATATTTTAGATCAGGATATTTTATTAAATTGAAATCAGGTTACTGATTATTTTCTTTTAAATTTACTCAACAGATTCTTGTTGAATTCAATCACAAACATTTCTTCAATGGACAGAAAACTCAACATGGGCATGGTTGGCGGGGGTAAAGATGCTTTTATTGGAGCCGTTCACCGCATGGCTGCAAACCTAGACGGGCATATACAATTGGTTTGTGGCGCATTTAGCAGTAACGAACAAAAAAGTAAAGAAAGCGGAGAAAGTTTATACCTGCCCCAAAACAGGGTGTATGGCAGCTATGCTGAAATGTTTGCAAAGGAAAAGTTGTTGCCGGAAGGAGAAAGAATGGATTTTGTAAGCATTGTAACACCCAACCACCTGCATTTTGAACCGGCAAAAATGGCGCTGGAGCATGGGTTTGATGTAGTGCTGGATAAGCCCATGACCTTGACACTTGCCGAAGCAAAGGAATTAAAACAGGTTTTGGATACAAGCGGAAAATTATTCTGCCTTACACATACTTATACAGGCTATCCCATGGTTAAGGAAGCCAAAGAAATCATCAGGCAAAACAAACTGGGAGCGATAAAAAAAATCTATGTTACATACCCCCAGGGATGGTTAAGTACATTTCTGGAAGAGAGCGGACAAAAGCAGGCCGCCTGGCGTACAGACCCTGCCCGCAGCGGCATTGCAGGCAGTATGGGCGATATTGGTACACATGCTTTTAACCTGGCAGAATATATCAGCGGCCTGCAGGTAACAAAACTCTGCGCCGATATAAATATTACTGTGCCGGGCCGCCAATTAGATGATGATGGAACCCTTTTACTGAAATTTAATAACGGCGCATCGGGCATGTTGTATGCAACGCAGGTGGCCGCAGGAGAAGAAAATAATATCCGCATACAAATTTATTGCGAACATGGCGGACTTGAATGGCAGCAGCAGGATGCAAATACATTAATAATTAAATGGCTTGATAGACCGGCGGAGATACTCAGGGCCGGAAACGGCTACCTTAGCCCTTTAGCCGCATTCAATTGCCGCACACCTGCCGGCCATCCGGAAGGTTACCTGGAAGCATTTGCAAACCTGTACCGCAATTTTGCATTAACGCTGATGGCCAAAAATAATGGAACAACATCGTTGCAGGAGTGCACAGATTTTCCGGGAATGGAAGCCGGAATAAGAGGCATGGCATTTATAGAAAATGTTATTGCCAGTGGAAAAAGTGATGATAAATGGAAAGACTTTGAAGTTTAAAAAACAACAGGATGCAAACAATAAAAGGACCTGGTATTTTTTTAGCCCAATTTATGGGTGATGAACCACCATTTAATAACCTGGATGATATTTGTAAATGGGCGGCTTCATTGGGTTATAAAGCCGTGCAGATACCCACCTGGGAAAAAAGATTGATAGATCTGCAACTGGCGGGGGAAAGTAAAACTTATTGCGATGAATTGAAAGGAAAGATAAATTCCTATGGCCTTGAAATTT
>JANNYY010000388.1:0-23763 GCA_031410355.1 Chitinophagaceae bacterium
GGAAAATATGATACCGCCGCTGTTGCCGGAAAAAATATGTACACGTCTATTGATATTAATTTGCAGGCACTTGGCGAAAAATTAATGGAAAATAAATTGGGTTCTATTGTTGCGGTTGATCCAAAAACCGGGGGGATCTTAGCCATGATCAGCAGCCCTACTTATCAACCCAAATTATTAACCGGTGCTGAAAGAAAAAAACATTATGCCGAATTATTATTGAGTCCGGCTCGTCCGTTATTTAACCGTTCGGTAAGTGCAAGTTATTCACCGGGATCAACTTTTAAAACATTGCAGGCATTGGTGGGCCTGCACGAAAACGTAATAACAACTGATTTCCAGGTTCATTGTTCAGGTGCTTTTTATGGTTGTGGCTCGGGCAAACCTATGAAGTGCCTGGATTATGGCACTTTTGATTTACTGAATGCGATCACCGTTTCTGACAATACTTATTTTGCTACCGTTATGCAACGGGTAATTACAAATTCAAAATATCCAACCCAGGATAGCAGCCTGGCAGTTTGGGACAGGTATATGTATGCTTTTGGTTTGGGGCACAGGCTGGGTATTGATGTGCCATCCGAAAGGCCGGGCAATATTCCCACACCGGCTGATTTTAATAAAATTTATGGAAAGGGAGCCTGGAACTATTGCAATTTTCGCTCAGTAAGTATTGGGCAGGGAGAAGTAAGTACAACCCCTATACAAGTTGCAAATGAAATGGCTTATATCGCAAATAAAGGATGGTATAAAATTCCGCACCTGGTTGACTCTATTGAAGACGGCGATAATTTTGACATGCTGGGAAAATACAAAGAAAAGCACCGCACCATTGAAATTGCCGACAGCATTTTTGATGTGGTACAGGAAGGTATGCAGCGGGTGGTGGAAAGAGGAACCGGTGCTGGCGCAAAAGTTCCGGGTATTGCCATCTGCGGTAAAACCGGCACAGTGGAAAATTATTACCGGGGTGTAAAACAGCCTAACCATGCTTTTTTCTGCGGATTTGCACCCAGGGAAAATCCAAAAATTGCCATTATGTGCGTGGTGGAAAACAGCGGACGCTTTGGCGGTACCTACGCTGCTCCCATTGTTGGTTTGATGATTGAAAAGTATTTACATGATACCATTGCAGCAAACAGGCAGGCCATTGTAGATAAGTTTACCAAACTTAATTTAATACCGCCGCGTATTTACAGCGAAATGAAAACGGTTGATTCGATGTTGCATAAATCAGATTCGGCTTATTTAATTACCAAAGGTTATATTAAGCTGATTAAAGATACTATGGAGATGGATGCTACCGATGAACAGGAAATTTTAGATCAGATAAAAAAGGGAAAAGAAGAAATAAAAAAAGACCAGAAGAAAAAAGAAGAAAGCGATAATAAATTGCAGCTAAAACCCGAAGCAATTTTGCCAGCAGAAAAAAAGAAACCTGAAGAAAAAGATTCGATAAAGTGAGGCGTGAGACGTGAATCGTGAGACGGGAGGTGAGAGTCGTGAGGTTTGATTGGTGTGCAAATTTTATGAAATTGGTTGTATTTTTTTTAACCCTTAAAATATTTTTTATGTTTTTACAATTAGGCCATACCAAACTGGATGTTTTTATAAGCGGAAAAAATCTTGTTTTAAATTGTTATAAAATATCGAAATTGTTGCCACCCGACGAAAGGTTTAATATGACACAGCAGTTAAGAAGAGCGGCGCTTTCTATTCAGCTTAATATTGCTGAAGGCAGTTCCAGAAAATCAGCAATAGAAAGAAGAAGATTTTATGAAATTTCGAGAGGCTCAATTATCGAGGTTGATACTATTTTAGATATAGCACAAGAACTGGAATATTTTAAAAAGGAAGATATAACTCAAACCGGAGACTTGATAATTAAAACTTTTCAAATGCTCAGCAAAATGATTGTGTACTAACTCACGACTCACGATTCACCACTCACGATTCACGATTCACGTCTCACATGCAACATAAAAACCCCACCATATCAAAAGGCATAGACTGGCTGATGGTTTGGCTGTATGCCCTTATTGTACTTTTTGGAATAGTTTGTATTTATTCGGTAGAGTATAAAAGCACAGATAATTTTATGCAAACCCTTATTGGGTTTAAAAAAAATTACAGTAAACAGTTATTCTTTTTTGCAGCCTGCAGTGTAGTGGCCATTTTTATTTTATTAACCGACAGTAAACTCTTTACTGCTACATCTAATATCTCCTACCTTATTGGCATAGTTTTAATATTGGCCACGTTTGTTGTGGGCAAAGAAATAAAAGGTTCTAAAAGCTGGATACCGCTGGGTTTTATGAACCTGCAGCCAGTGGAACTGTGTAAAATATTTACTGCACTGGCATTGGCTAAATATTTATCAATGCCCGAAACAGATTTTAAAAAACCCAAATCGCAACTGATTGCTGCAGCCATTGCTTTTGCGCCTGCCTTGTTATCTGTGCTGCAGGGCGAAACCGGTTTGGCATTGGTTTATTTTTCATTTTTAATTCCCATGTACCGCGAAGGGCTGCCACCAGGTTATTTAATCGCAGGCGTTTCTATGGCGGTATTGCTGGTGGTGTCCCTGCTGTTTTCTACAACCACCCTGCTTATTGCTTTCGCCATACTTGCTGTTTTAGTATTTTATTTTAACCGCCGGCAGGTACGAAGAAATAACCGCCTGCTGTTAATTATCATTGCTGCATGGGCATTCAGTTCAGTATTTGTTGGCCTTATTGTGCCCTTTACTTTTAAACATGTTTTTAAACAATACCAGGCCGACAGGATCTTCAGCATGGTGGGCGTTGAAAATCCTTTTGCGGATAAAAATAAAACAACTGATTTATCTGTAGCCGAAGAAATAAAGCAAAAACAAAATAAAAGCGATCAGCAGAATTATAATGTAAAGCAATCAAAAATTGCAATTGGTTCGGGTGGTATTACAGGTAAAGGTTTTTTAAAAGGCACACAAACCCGCGGAGATTTTGTGCCAGAGCAACATACCGATTTTATTTTTACATCTGTTGGCGAAAATTTTGGCTTTCTTGGCAGTGGGTTATTAATGATGATCTACCTCATTTTTTTATTACGCATAATCCGTATTGCCGAGCGGCAGCGAAGTACATTCAGCAGGGTATATGCTTATTCTGTGGCGGGCATTATGTTTTTTCATGTGGCTGTTAATATTTGCGTAACAATAGGCCTGGCGCCGGTTATCGGCATCACCTTGCCATTAATGAGTTATGGAGGTTCATCGCTGTTAACTTTTACCATTCTTATTTTTGTATTGATAAAATTAGATGCAGACAGGCAGATGGTGCTGAGGTAGAGGACACCCCCAAACCCCCTCCGCCCCCTGAAGGGGGAACTGGCCCCTGAAATATAAATGGGCTACCTAAAAAACAAGCGACTTAGTTATTTATAAAATCTAACTCTTATGATAAATAAAAGAGCCTTTCTTTAATGAACTGCAAAGTTCCCCCTTTAGGGGGCGGAGGGGGTTTTCACCTCAACTCAAACTCCTGCCTGCTGGCCTTGCGTGCCGGAAACCAGGCGGCAATAAATGCAATAGCAGTAGCAGTAACAGCTACTAAAATAAAATCAGTTGCAATCAGTTTCACCGGAAAATAATCTAACAAAAAAGAACCGCCTGTTAATTTTATAATTTTAAATTTGACCTGCAACAGGCAAAGAATGGCAGCCATTACAATGCCCGCAACGGTTCCAATGCTTCCCAACAATAAGCCTTCGCTTAAAAATATTTTTAGAATACTTTTTTGGCTGGCCCCCATACTTTGTAATACACTTATATCTTTTCTTTTCTCCAGCACCAGCATGGTTAATGCGCTTACCATATTAAATGCCGCAATGATCAGGATCAAAGTAAGTATGCCGTAAATGGCCCATTTTTCTAATTTCATGGTATTGTACAAACTTGTATTTTGCTCGTATTTGGTTTGTACTTTATAATTTTTGCCAAGCAACAAAGCCAGGTTGTTTTTTTCTTCGCCGGCATCAGCTTTTTCTGTAAGCTTAATTTCAACCGCACTATACTCATCGGCAGTAAAGCCCATTTGTTGTTTTACAAAACCAATATTGGTTATGGCATATTTATCATCAAACTCCTGCTGAATGGTAAAAGAACCCGAAGGTTTTATATTTCCCTGGCTTAGGGATTGCATGGGATCGTTATTACGGCTGTTTTTTTTAGGTAAGATAACCGTCACTTCACCGGAGGGCAATGCCGGATCAAAATTTAATGCAGTAGCATTTTGAATACCAGAACCGGTTACAATGTATGGATCTTCGGTGGTGCCGGTAAAATATTTGCCCCGGTTTGTTTTAGCGGCAACGCCAGTTACTTTTTGGTAATTATCATCAACGCCTTTCAGGTAAATAACAGTTTGGGCATCGTAATTTTTAAGCAGCGCCTTTTCTTCGGCTACCAGCGAAAAATTTTCAACAGCAGGGAGTTTTTTAATAGATGCGATTTGCCCGGCAGTAAGTGTAAAAGTTTTTCCGGCAGCCGGTACCACTTTAATATCAGTATAAAAAGAAGAGTATAAAGATTTAACCAGGTCCTCAAACCCGTTAAAAACACTTAATACTAAAACCTGGCAGCAGGTAGCAAAAGCAATAACACCAACCGTAACCCACGCAATAATGTTGATGGCATTGGCACTTTTTTTTGCTTTAAAATATCTCCAGGCAAAAGTTAAATACATGGAAGGGTTGAAAAGTTTAAAGGTTTAATGTTCTCCGCTTCAATCTTCGGAATTTCCCTCCCCTTTGGGAGGATAGGAGGGGCTGGGGTTAGTCGGTTCTTTAATCTCCTTAAATATCTGCTCCATCTTATCTACATAATCTAAGGTATCATCAATAAAAAAAGTAAGTTTAGGCATACTTCGTAACTGGTGGCGAACTCTTGATGTTAATTCTTTTTTTATTTCCCAACTCCGCTCTTCAATTTTTTTTAACGCATCAAAACTATCAGCTACTTTAAAAAAGCTCAAATAAATTCTTGCTTCATACAGGTCTGGTGTAATTTTTACTGATGATATGGAAACCATGCCGCCATCCATCATGGATAATCCAAGGCGCTGAAAAATATCGCTCAACTCTTTATTAAGCAATCCCGCCACCATTTTCTGTCTTTTACCTTCTAACATATTCATTCAGTTTAAACATCTGTTATTATAAACGGCCGACAGGCATTATAACCGCTGCCGGGGTTTAATGTAAAATTAGTTACTTTGCCGTTTCTATTCCGAATTATTACAAATGAAAAGATATTCAAGGGTTTTTGCTTACCTGAAGCACTACAAAACTTCCATTGCCTGGTATTTTATATCCATCTTACTATCTATTATCTTCTCTATTGCTTCCATTGGCATGTTGGTTCCTTTTATGAATATCATTTTTGGGGTAAAGCAGAATGTAATACCTGATGTATCAAAAAAGCAGGGCTTTGCGGCGGTTGACTGGTTAAAAGAACAGTTAGGCCAGCTTATTAATACAAATGATCCCCTTCATGCGCTGGGTATTGTTTGCCTGCTCATTATTACATCTATTGCATTAAAAAATATTTTTTTATACCTGTCTTACCGTGCCATGGGGCCAATAAAGAACGGCATCGTAAACCGCATTCGTGTAGATCTGTTTGATAAGATACTCCAGTTGCCGATAGGGTTTTTTACAGAGCAGCGCAAGGGCGATTTGGTGAGCCGGATGACAAACGATGTAAGTGAAGTGGAAGGTTCAGTAGTTGGTGCTTTGGAAGGATGGGTAAGGGACCCGCTTACCATTATCATCAATCTTATTGTGTTGTTTGCCATCAGCCCCATGCTTACCGGTTTTATTCTTTTATGTATTCCCGTGATGGGCTTTGTTATCGGGCGTTTAAGCCGTAGTTTAAAAAAGCAATCGGCCGAAGTGGCGATAAGGCAGGGCGAAGGTATTTCTATAATTGATGAAACCCTTGGAGGCTTAAGGGTTATTAAGGCATTTAATGTGGAAGGATTGATACGCAATAAATTTTTTACAAACAGTGATAAGTTATTACACGCCAGGAACCGCATCGGTTTCCGCAGAGACCTGGCATCGCCTATGAGTGAGATGATGGGCGTGGCAATTTTTTCAGGCATTTTATGGTTTGGGGGCCGCCTTGTTTTAAATGGTGAGCTTGGCCTGGATGGTGCATTGTTTTTAGCCTACATGGGTATGTTTTACAATATTATTGATCCGGCAAAATCAATATCTACTGCTTTCAACAACATGCAGAAAGGCGCTGCTGCCATTGACAGGATAGAAGAAGTATTGAGGGCACCGGTTACAGTAGATGATAATCCCAACGGTAAAAAGATAGAAACATTTACAGCAGGCATTGAATTTAGAAATGTTGGATTTATGTACGATGATGCGGTTATCTTAAAAAATATAAACTTAAAAGTGGGCAAGGGAAAAACAGTAGCACTTGTAGGAAGCAGCGGTGCAGGAAAAAGTACACTGGCCGACCTGGTGCCCCGTTTTCATGATGTTAGTTCGGGTGAAATTTTGGTAGATGGTATCAATATAAAAGATTACTCCCTGCATTCAATACGCAGTTTAATAAGTATTGTTACCCAGGAGCCTATTTTGTTTAATGATACTATTGCCAATAATATTGCACTGGGTATGGATAATGCCAGCCAGGAGGCAATAGAACATGCCGCCAAAGTTGCCAATGCGCATGATTTTATTATACAGAAAGACAAGGGCTATCAAACCAATATAGGCGATCGTGGCGGCAAACTCAGTGGCGGCGAGCGCCAGCGCATGACCATTGCCAGGGCCGTTTTAAAAAATCCACCCATATTAATTTTAGATGAAGCCACTTCTTCTTTAGATACCGAAAGTGAAAGGTTGGTACAGGATGCAATTAATAATTTGATGAATAACCGTACTTCGCTGGTAATTGCTCACCGCCTCAGCACCATCCGCCATGCCGATGAAATTATCGTTTTACAAAAAGGAGAAATTGTGGAAAGAGGAACCCATGACAGTTTGATTGCACAGGATGGATTTTATAAGAGGCTGGTGGATATGCAGGAGGTGAGGTAGAACAAAAAACCTATAAGGCCTGCCGGGCGGAAATGCAGCGCTGCAGACCTTATAGGTTTTATCGTCAGCATCCGGCATCCTTGCATTTCCCGATTCTTTTGTTGTATATTAGTAAATGCTTATACGGCATTTAACCCTTTTACTAATACTCACGCTATCAGCATTTACCGCTTTTCCCCAAAACGGCGGCTACAGCCTTTCCCGTTCATTTACGGTAACCGATGGCTTACCCAGCAATCACATCTATAATATAGTTGAGGACGACGATGGTTTTTTGTGGATCAGCACAGACGCAGGCCTGGCGAGGTTTAATGGCAAAGAATTTCAAATTTTTACGGTTGAGCATGGATTACCTGATAATGACGTCCTTGATGTGGTTAAAGAAAATCTGCCCCATGGAAAGAAAGATTATGGGCGTATCTGGGTAACATGTTTTAAGCAGAACCCGGCCTATTTTGATGAGGTGAAAAACCGCTTTATCAATGCCAGGGAAGATACTAGCCTTGCAATTGAAATTGGTAAAATGAATACGTTTGTAATGCCTTTGAAAGAAGGTGGAGTGATGTACTGGAATGAAAACGGCTCATATTTTTTCGAAAACGGAAAATTTTCTGAGCGGAAATATGAGAACAACGGAATTATATTTAACCAGGTAATTCAAAAATATAATGATGGAAGTTTTATTGCCTTCGGAGGTTTTCCAAAAATCAACAAAAATTATATACATTACGACAATTTCATATCTTATATAAAAGATGGAAAAATAATTGAGAGTATTTTATTAGAAAAGTGGAAATATCGCTCATCAACTAATAATGCCATGTACGATAATACTTTTTATCTAGCCAGTATTTCAAAATCTCAATATTATTTGTTTTCGGCATTTCAAATTAACCCATTGCGATACAGGGTTGATACGGTAGCGGTTAGTGAACCCACAATTATACGGCGATTTACAGAAGAATATTTTTATACTATTGGTATATCCGGAAAATTTTTTGTTTTTAACAGGCAAACAAATGCACCGCTTTTTGAAATATCCGGAAACTATTCACCCAATTGCTTATTCAACGACAGTAAAGGAAATTTATGGGTAGGTTCAATTGATAAAGGGCTTTTCATGTATAAGAAAAGCCTTATCGAAACATTTGCAAAACCGGATAAATTTACCAATACCTTTTTCTTAAGCATCGCCCGTAAACCAAACGGGGCACTACTGGCAGGCAATCATTTTGGGCAGGTTGCCGAAACCGATGGAAAATATTTTATTGTACACAGTTTGCCGGTTACTGACGGTACCAATTGGGTGCGTAAAATTATTGTATCGCAAAATAAAGTTTTCACTTTTAGCGAGGGAGGCAGTTTTATAAATTATAAAAAGCCTGTTTTAAATATAGCAATAAAAAAAAAGAGGGTCTCAAAAACTGCTGTTTATTTTAACGACAGTATAATTATTGAAGGTGGGCACGATATAATGAGTGCCATTGATACCAAAAGAGAAAAGATATCCGAATTGCCGGTATTTTCTCAAAGAACAACCTGTATAGCAGTTGCCGCCGGCAGCAAAATTTATCATGGCAGTATAAAAGGGTTGTACAAATACGATTTTGATAGGCGGGTGGATGATTCCCTGGCAAAAAATCATCCCTTATTGGCAGAGCGCATTACAGCAATTTGTGCATCACCCGATAGTTATGTTTGGGTTGCTACAGATGGTTTCGGCCTTCTTGCCCTGCACAAAGATTCTGTAGTAGAAGTTTTCACTACGGCCAACGGCATTATCAGTAATAGTATTAAATGTGTTATCAGCACCGGCCCCGGCAAAATCTGGATAGCTACCAATAGCGGCATAAGTATCATCAGGTACTCCGGCACGCCGGCAAATTTTACTTATCAAAACCTTACCGTTAACGATGGGCTTAGCAATAATATTATCAATGAAATGTTGTACAGCAACGATACGGTGTATTGCGCCACAGGCAACGGCATCTGCGCCATACCTGCCAATATCAGCCTACCGCCATTTAATATTCCGGTTCGCCTTACATCCGTTGCCATTAATGAACAGGATACTTCTTTAGCCGCTAAATATGATCTCAGGTACAATCAAAAAAATATTCAGTTGCGTTTTGCAGGTGTTGAACTGGGCGGACACTTAGGAAATTTTGAATACAGGATCAACCAAGGCAACTGGCTCTTCCTGCAAACCGGGGTATTGAGCCTGCAGTTAAACAGCGGTTATTATGATATTGAGATCAGGGCCATTGATGTAAATGGAAAGTCGGGTACCGAACCAATGATCATTTCATTTGCAATAGCCACACCTTTCTGGAAAGCGATCTGGTTTTGGCTACTGGTCTTTTTAATATCTGTAGGGGTCGTGTTGTGGTTTTTCAAAAAAAGAGAAATGTACAAACGGGAACTTGCGTTGCGTGAAATACTTAACCAGAAAAAAATAACCGAGCTGGAATTGCTGGCTTTAAAATCACAGATCAACCCGCATTTTATTTTTAATTGCCTCAATTCAATTAAACTGCTGAGTCACCAGCAGAAACATGCCGAGGCTGAAAAATACCTCGATCGGTTTGCTGCTTTACTCCGCTCTGCATTGGAACAATCATCCCTTCAACAGATAACCCTGCAGCAGGAAATTGAATTTATTGAAAATTACCTGGAGCTTGAAAAGCTGCGGATGCCTGACAAGCTTATTTACAAAGTGGAAACCACCGGAGAAGTAAATACCAAAGAATTATTGATTCCATCAATGCTGCTGCAACCCTTTATCGAAAATGCGGTAAAACATGGCGTAGCACCGTTAAAAAACCTGAAGGGCCTGGTGCAGGTAAAATTTTATATAAAGCATAATTTTTTAGTGGCGGAAGTGCGGGATAATGGAATAGGTATTGGAATGGGTAAAAAAGTATCCGGTACAGGCCGCCATGGAATTGGGATAGAAAATACAGCACGCAGGAGCAGCCTGTATAATATTGAAACAACGGTTACCGATTTGCAAAATGTTGATATAAGTTCTTCCGGTACACTTGTTCAATTAAAAATACCCGTACAAAAAAGAACCTGACGCCATGATAAAAGCCATTTTAGTAGACGATGAGTCCAAAAACACCGGGTATGTAAGTGAGTTGCTGCTGCAGCATTTTCAGGCAGTGGAAATAATTGCCGTTTGTAATGATGCAACCGAAGCTATATTATTAATAGACAGGTTGCAGCCCAAACTGGTTTTTTTAGACGTGGAAATGCCCGGCCTGAATGGGTTTGAGGTATTGCAAAAGCTGGAGCCCCTGAGTTTTGAAGTGATCTTTATAACAGCCTATAACCAATATGCCGTTCAGGCTTTTGACGTACATGCGGCCGGTTATATTACCAAGCCCATTGAAGTGGAAAAATTCATTAAGGTAACCAGGGAAGCACTGCAAAAAATTGAAAAGGATGAAATAAACAGCCACCTGTTCAGCACACTGCACTCAAACCGGAACAAGATTGCATTACCTGCGCAGAGCGGGTTGATCTTTATTAACCCCGCTGATATTTTGTATTGTCAGAGCAGTGGTAACTATACTAAATTCTTCATTAAAGACAATAAGACAATACTGGTGAGCCGTCAGCTGGGCGAATTTGAGAAACTTTTACCTGCTGAAGACTTCCACCGCATACACGACCAGTACCTGGTACACCTGAACTATATAAAGGAATATATCCGCGGCCGGGGCGGTGAACTGGTAATGGAGAATAACGATACCCTTCCCGTATCTGCCAAACGCAAAGATGCATTCCTGTTCCGTTTCGAAAAATGGCTCCGCAAGGGCTGACATCTTTGCGCAGCTTATGTTGCCATGGTTATGTATGCACTCATCTATTGCCGATTGCCCATTGGTTACATACCTGTACACCCAAACTGCATAGCTGTACAATTCCACTTGTAATCCCACTTCGATCGTTGCATTTTTACAATGTGATGAAAATAATACATGCTTTTACATTGCTGATTTTAATGGTTGCTGGTTACAAACAAGTGACGCAAAAAACAGTAAAAAAAGATCTTGTTTTTAAGGGAATTGAAAATACAAGGGATGGCTGGCAGTTAAAGTTTGCTGATAAAAATAACAGCAACTGGTACTTTAACACCGAACGCAGCAATACTGAGCCCTATGTATTATACAGCAGGGCGGAAGACGGGAGTTTAAAAGTGAATGAGAAGATAAAAGATAACTGGTTTATAATTAACTATTTCATTTTGAAAACCGGTAAAATGGAAGAAAAAATTATTACCAAACTGGAACTTATAACAGAACCCAAAAAATCAAACCTGGAAAAATAAATTTTTAATAAACTGGAGTAAGCTGAAAATCCATAAAAAGAGTAAGCACCCGGAAGCCGAAAAGGGAAAGAGTAGGCATAAAAATTAAATTTTAAAAAAATGAAAAAATTATTCATCATGACAGTGGGCTTGTCGAGCCTTGTGCTATTTTCTTTTATGCCTTCAAATAATACAGGCAACGGGGATCCGGTTAGAATTATTCGAATAAAACCTTACTCATATTCCGTAGCGAATACGGCCGGTATGGCCGCAACTGACCAGGCTCAAATGAATAAAATACTTACAAAAGTATATGGAATAAAGGATTTTAAAGAAGGCCAAGTAACAGAATTTAAGCAGGTAAGTGTTAGCAGGTGGTTTGCTGCTAATAAAACATGGAATCCAGATAAATTTACTGAAAAAATAGTATGCGGAAAGGATTCAATAGGTACAGTTACTGCTGATATGAAAGAGTTAGATGCCCTTTTGAGTAAATATGCCGATATAAAACCAATTGGTACTATCAAACCCGGGCCAAGCACAAATCAACCCGGGCCAAGCACAAATCAAACCATTACTGACAAAAGTACAGTGAATAAAGGGATTTTAAAGAAGGACAAGTAATAGAATTTAAGACCCTGGGAAGCGCAAAAGATAAAGCTAACTGGTGGTTTGCTACTAACAAAAAAGGGGATAAAGATAAATTTGCGGAAAAAAAGCAAACAGGGAAGTAACAAAATTACATGCAGTTTAAAATTAAGGAGTGGTGTTGCACATTGCCACTCCTTTTAAAAATTCTACTAAAATGAAAAAATGTTTATTTATTATGTTTTTTGCAATTCATTTTACGCTTATAGTTATTGCATGTTGCTTATCAGCATATAAAAGCTATTGCGAATTTTATCATTTCCAAAAAAATACTACCGTACTAAATACAGTTGAAAAATTACTAAAACCAATGCCAGTACAATTATATGGCGACATAAGTGCTTGCCAATACGGCTTTGGGTTTTTTGCTCCCAATGTAAAAAGTGGGGGTTGTATCGTTTTTGAAAACAATACTAATATCTATACTCCAGAATTTTATGGTAAAGAAGCTAAAAACAGGTTCTCTGTATTTGAGTGTCATATAAGCGATTTCTTATTAAAGGATAAAGCCACTTTGCAAAAAAATAAGGAACAGGTACTATATGACAGCCTGAGAATTAAATACTATAATTTAATTTATAAGGCTATATCGGCAAAATTATTTAATCAAAATAAATGTGTAAGTAAGCAATCTAATATTGGATTTACATTATTTGAATACCCAGGTTTAGCAGAATACAGAAAAAATATACGCCAGCGGCAAATAATTAAACTTTATCAAATTAATACCATTTTAAATAATTAACATTATGCTACAACAATACAATAAAAAAATTCATTGGCTCTCGTTCTTTAGGGTTTCTATTGCGGCAATATGCCTTTTTAATTTTTTAAGTTTGCAACCCGATTTTGATTTGTTGTTTGGAACACAGGCGTATGCTCCTGCTGATATTTCTTATTTACTCAGTAATAAAAGTTATATTCCATCTCTTGTTAAAATTAATGAAGCATTAAATACCGTTTTACAAATAAAATACGATAGTTTTTTAGTAGCGTTTCGTATAGCTTATACACTTTCTTTAATCTCATTATTAATTGGATTTTACAGCAGATTATCTGCAATCATATCTTTAGCACTATTTGTTGTTTTTATTAATTCTTATGGATTTTACAGCTATGGATTTGATTGTTTTGCAAATATTAGTTTATTCTATTGCTTTATATTCCCTGTTGGTAATTACAATGCAATAAAGCCATCCAAAAATATTGAACAAAACACAAAGAAATATTTAAGAATTTTACAAATACATATATCGATTGCTTACTTTTTTTCCGGTTTTGAAAAAATACTAGGTTTTAATTGGCATAATGGCGAATCTCTTTGGAAAGCCTTGCACAATATAAATTATGCATCAGGTATCAATTTAGACTTTCTTGCCGGAACACCATTTTTTTTAATTATGGGTTGGGCAACAATTGTTTTAGAAATGCTCTATCCAATTTTTATGAATATCAGGCAAACTCGTAAAGTTTGGCTATTTGGCATTATTGGCTTACATCTTTCAATAGCAGTATTAATGGGCTTAACATTTTTCTCAGCAATAATGATAATATTAAATATTGCAGCATATTACATACCCTACTCAAATTCTGGATTTGAATTAAAAATGCTGAAACATTTTTTCAAAAAAAACAACAGTTTGACAATTGCAAATTGAATTTTTAAAACTAAAAATAATGAAATTGATAAAAGCAATAACAATTTTTGCAACATTGTTCTTTATTTACCAAAACAGTTTTGCACAACGTGATGTCCTCTATAAAAACGACAGCACCCAGATCCGTTGCAAAATATTAAAAGCAACCACCAATAAATATGAATTTGCTTTTGCAGATTCAACCAACAAGGTTTTTAAAGCTAAAATTCTGAAAACCCTGGTTGATTCAGTTAACTACAATTTTTACAACAACAACCTGCTGCAAAACAAAATATTCATTAAAAAAACAAAATCTGTTACCGAAGAAGCTGTGCAAAAAAACTGGCGGTTCACATTTGGTATCGGGTTAAATGTGGAGAGTATTCTTGAGTTTAACAATACGTTCGGCTCCGATAAAAAGAGCTTATCAGGTACATGCTCAATAGATGCAGGCGTCAATTACAGCAAAACAGGCAGCCGTTTTGCCATGACCAATGAGGCACATTATATTTTCGGGCTGCAGAAACCGGGTTTTAGCAGTACCGATCATCTGCAAAAAGTAACTGATGATATCAATTTCCTGCAGGACCTGAGCCTGGCCATTGGCAAAACCAAAAAATGGAATTTGAATGTAATTTCCAAGACGGCAACATCTTTCTTTACCATTTATAAAGGGGATTATTTTAAAGATTATACTAGTCTTGGTAAATCAAGGGCATTCCTGAGCCCCTACGATGTAACTATTTCACCTGGTATTAAATGGCAGCCCAATCCATATTTAAGAGTTTCCATTTCGCCCTACTCCTTTAATTTGTATGGGGTAAAAAATCAGCAGGTTTCTAATACCGGTGTGTTCATAACAGAGTTGGATGCTGCAGGAAATTACAAAAAGAACCTGTTTAAAAGGCTTGGCGCCGAAGTAAACTTCTGGTACGACCGGCAAGTAAGAAAATGGTTAGACATACAATACCGGTTAGGCATTTCTTCCAGCTATTTTGAAAAGCTCGCAAAAAACGGGTTGATGGATGGTTTATTTATAACCAGGGTAAAACTGGTAAAGGATCTTTATTTAACTCACAGAGCAACTTTAAAAGGAGATTTTGCTGCAAGCCCGTTTAAACCATATTATAATCAATCAATTTTATTAAGTTATTCAAAGAGTTTTTAAACAAATATCCATTAAAGGCTATCGCACTTAGGTTCGTTTTATAATGAACCTTTTTTACGCCCCCTCAATCAACCCAACCGCATTCCCCCACGGATCAACAACCGTTGCTACTTTTATTGCGCCGTCAACACAAGCAATATCATATAAACAGCATTATTCATAGATTTTTTATTACCTATAAACCTTCCGCAGCGGTCACAATAATTAATTGTTCAAAAATAAATCATCCTTGTAAATCCCAAATACCATTTGACATTTACAAGGTAAGTTTATAACCTTAACTTTGGCAATGCCTGCATTACCCATTGCCATGCCGATGAAATATTGTGTTGCAAAAAGGAGAGATTGTTGAAAGCGGAACACAGATAGTTTGATTGCGCAGGATGATACGGCAGGTAAAACCTTATAGGTTTATGCAGTTATATGCCATACTTATTGTGCAAACCCATTCTTCATGGCATACACCGCCAAACCAACCCTGGTTTTCAACCCTAATTTTTCAAACAAAGCATCACGGTAACTTTCTACAGTGCGTGGGCTGCAAAACATTTTTTCGGCAATTTCTTTATAACTCATTTCTGTAACTGAGTATTGCAGAAATTCTTTTTCCCGTTCTGTTATATTGATTGTTTCATTTTTGGCAGCTGATATGGAACCAAGGCTCGAAAAGACTTTACTGGCTGCCCAATTTGGATAATAGAAGCCATTTTTCACTAAAGTGGTAAGCGCATTTTCCAACTCCAAAGGATGAACATTTTTTAATAAATAACCATTTGCCCCACTCTTAACCATCTTAATCAGGCTCCGCTCATCATCCTGCATGCTTAACGCAATTATCAGTACTTCGGGATGTGCTTCTTTTAACCAAAGGGCGGTTTCAAATCCATCCATTACCGGCATACTGATGTCGAGTAAAACAATATTAGGTATATTCTTTTTATTGATGAATTTTTCCTGTAAGGCCTTTCCATGCTCACATTCATATAAAACCTCAAAAGCGGTAAAGTTTTTAATAATACCAGCTAATGCTTTGGCAATTAAAATATGATCGTCAACAATGGCAATGCTATATTTCATAAAAATTATTGATGCTTTGATAAGGGTATTTCAATGTCAAGTTTTGTTCCGGATCCAATTTGGCTCTCCAGGTAATATTTACCGCCAATCAGTTCTGTGCGCTTTTTCATATTGTTTAAACCAATGCCTTTGCCATTAACGATGGTTGTGTCAAAACCTTTTCCGTCATCTTTCAATTGTAACAATATAGCATCATCATTTACACGTAATGCAACCTCAATGTTTTTGCAACCTGCATGTTTAATACTGTTTTGCAAAAACTCCTGCACAATCCTTACCAGGATACTTTTGGTTTGATATGGAAGTAATATATTTTTTTTGTTGCTGCCAAAAGTTACACTGCATTTTTTTGTGTTGTTAACCCTTTCACATTCCTGTTGCAGCAGATTTGTTATTGTATTATCAGCAATGTTGTCGTCTGTTAATGACTTTGACAATTGCCGCAGTTCTGTTAATGATTCGTTGATGATTTGGCTGATGTTGTCAATCTTGTCATTTATCTGCGGTGCTTTGTTCTCATAAGCCAGTTGCTGGGTGTACAAACTGGCTAAGGTTAGCTTTTGACCAACATTGTCGTGTATTTCACGGCCAATGTATTGCATGGTTTGGGTTTGCATTTCGAGTTGGGTAGACAAAAGTTCCTGGGTATGATTGTTCTTCATTATTTCTTTTTCTGAAATGAAATTTGTTTTACTTTTTTTGGCATTGCGTACAAATAATACGATTCCGGTAAAGAAAGCCGTGAAAAATGCAAAAAATGCGATAATGAATAATATTATTTCTCTTTGGTATTGATGCATAAAAAGCCAATAATGAAAAAACCGTACATAATATAATTTAAAATAACTTCAAGCCAGGATAGTGTCATAAATAATTCCGGTTCTGTTTGAACTAATGTATTAAACAAGGCATAATAAGGAAATGTACCCACATAAAATATCAACAAACCCAGGTTAACCCAATAGAAAATCTGTTTTTTGTAAGCAACCAGTTTTTCAGATTTAAGCAATTGCAAAAAGTATATTATACCCAGGATGAGAATGGTAATATTGCCAATACTATACGACATAGATAACCAGATCCATTTTGTATGTTGTAAAAAAACAAACTCAAATCCCCAGGCCATAATGTAGATCAATGAAAAAGCAAAAACTGTTTTGTGAAAATACTTCGGCAGGTTTTTGTAATATAGAAAATGCATGAACAAAAATTCCAACGGTATTACAAAATAATTATACATCGTTGTTGCCCCTTTAATACCATGCCCGTTCAAATACCAGCCGGCAAACTCACAACAGGTAATAATGAGCAGGTAAACAGGAAATACTCTCCAAAACCTTGGATAAAGCCTTGCCCAGCATAATAACCCTGTTATGCAGGCAAGGCCTTCCATTATTTTTATTCCAAACCGCAAATGGTAAAAAAAATCGTTCATTTTTTCTATATCTGGTATTATTGATTAAATGCTGCATACGACCCCAATCCCGGGCATCCATTAATGGGAGGGGGACAAGCGTCACCATGATTTGTAGCTGATAATGCAGTTACGCTTATGCCCAGTTTTTTATGCAGATAAATATTGGGGTTATTAAAACTATCTACACCACCTGCCATTTGAATAAATTTCTCTGTATTATACCCGCCTTTGCAACCATTAGGATTATCGGCAGGATCAAAATCTATATTTTTGCTTCCATCATAAATAGTAGGAACCATAAATATTGATGTTATACCAGCATATAAGTTTGGGGCGCTACTGTTAGAAGTTACCCTGGCCCTGAAATCTCCATCGGGGGCATTGGGATTATTGAGGTCATCTTTAAATCCGGCAGGATTAATCCAGTCAGCATCTGCCGGATAGTTCCCAAAATAAACCCTTACTCCAAGACTACCTGGGCAATTACAGGTTTTGCTTTCAACTTCATAAATAAATTGTTTAAGTTTTTCCAGGCTTAGCCATACTGATCTTGTATTGTTCATCCCGTTTGGCCCTAATTGATAATTGCGGGTCATTGCCTTTAATAAGTTTACATCCAATTTACTGGCGGTCTTCACATTATTGTAGGCCATACACGGTCCACACTTTGCCGTATCTATAGTGCCGGATATAATTTCTTTATTAACTGCCAGAGAATATCTACCGATAAAAAAAGAAACTGCTGCTATTGCCAATACAATAATGGGCAATAAAAAATTTCTGCGATTTGATTTTGGTAACATAATTAATTGTTTTAAGAGTTATTAGAGTATTTAAATATATATATTCCTTTTTACAAAGCACCACTTTATTTTAAACAACCAATTCAGCCAAACAAACATATCTATATCCGTTAAACAACGGATAATTAAACCGTTGTTTAAGTTGCTTCTTTCAGTAGTAACCCCGTAGCCTGCCTCCCCACTTGTTTGCACTTTTGCCCTGTGTTGCTGAAGTGTGGTTTACACAAACTTGCAAGGCACTTACGCAACACGATCTTTAACAACTTTTATTACAATAACAACAAAACAAAAAATTTTATTCAAACAAAAAACAAAAATTATGAAAAAGATTTTCAATTCACTCACAATTATTACATTAACTACATTGGCATTATTAAGCTGCAAAAAAAGCGACACAATAGTAGCTTCAACAGATGACACATACGAAAGTTTTGTAAAAGCAAATACCGATGCGGTACAAACATTTACCATTGATGCCGCAACCGGTGGTACCATTACCGGCAAGCGTGGTACTAAAATTGTATTTCCGCCAAACTGTTTTGCAAACCCCGATAACAGCATTACAAACGGCAACGTGCAAATTACCCTTAAAGAAGCGCTGTTAAAAAAGCAATGGATACTGGAAGGGCTTAGTGCAACCACCGATAAAGAAATGCTGGTTTCTGGCGGCATGCTGGATATAGCGGTAAAAAGAGCCAGCGATGGCGCAGAATTAAAGCCTGCACCAGCCATGTTGGTACCAACACCATCGCTTGTAAATGTAATTAAGGTAGAAGTGCCAAGGATTGATAACAGGCCCGATACCCTGCGCCTTTTTGTACCGGCTAACCAGGCTGCCCCATCGGCAAACCCACCAACTGCCTGGGCTGCTTCTTATTATCCCTTTGGTAATGGCAGCAACAGCTATGTTTTTCAGTTGCCACAATTCCATTGGGTTAACTGCGATGGTTTGGGTAATCAGCCCGGCGTAAAAACCACCATTAAAGTAACACCCGATTTAACTGACGTTACCGGTGCAACCAATGTACAGGTTATGCTTGTGTACCGTAATATATCAACCGTAATTACATTGCCGCCTTCGGGCAGTTTTATGCAGAGCTATCCAAACAGCATACCTGTTGGCAGTACTGCCGATGTGGTTTGTATTGGTAAAGATGGTGCAGGTAATATCATCTTTAAAGTATTACCCGGTGTTGTTTTTACAGCCAATATGGATATACCCGTTAAACCGGTAGTAACCGATGCCGCTACTGTAACAGCTTATTTAAATTCAATTAATTAAAATCATCAATGCAGGCATACAATCAGTATGTCTGCATTTTTAAAACACACAATCATGAAAAAGATAGATATGCAACTGGTTATTGAGTATGCAATCGTTTTTGTAATGCTGGTGATTTTGGCGGCAATTAAAGTTTTTGTATAAACCAATCACCATTTTACTACCCTATAAGCCAACCGACAATACTGTTGAATATGCAGCAATAAGGTATTTAAATGCAAAACTTCTTAATCTTTAAAAATGACATCCGGAGGAAGCCGAAAATCCGAAAACGAGTAGGCATAAAAAATAAAATTATAATAATATGGACACGAAAAAATTAGTTACGACTGTTATAACACCATCTCTGAATGTTAATCTTCAGACTTTTACAGCCCCGTCTCTACAGGTTATTCCTAACCAGGTATTTACAGGTATAAAGGGAGCCATCAATGGGTTTAATATACCTCTGAGTGAAGCCCGCACACGTTTAGCTCAGTATATGAGTGTGATACAGGGATTCGGGCATACGGATATTTCCGCTATGGGAAATCTTACTATTGGGACATCCTTAAAACAGGCTGTTACAGTAATTCAAAAACCAGGTGTACTGTTCCCTGCGAACAGGCCGGTGTTTCAAACACGACAGCAAATGATCTCAGGCATAGCAATGAGAAGCACCAAGGCCGGCATTTTTGAAGCTGTTAAAGGAGGAGCAATGATCACAGATTCACAGCCTTTACCTGTCCCCAATGGCAGCCTGCTAAAAACTGCAAGCACTATACCTATAAATGTTGCATACTGGTTTGGCACAAATATTATTCTTGAGGATGACACAACAGTTATCTTAAGCACTGATGTAAAGTCTTTGGTCATTATAGCATATACGCTGACTGTTGGAAAGAATGTAACAATTACATGGGAACGTCCGCCATCTATTTCAGCGGCAGTGCCACAGAAACCGGGCACACCAGGTGATTGGGCGCAAGCCACCAGTGTTGGAAGCGAAAGAGGCATTGATGGTACACCTGGTATGGCAGGTGGACAGGGACCACATGGCCAGCCGGCACCTGAAATTGAACTTTGGTTTCTTACTTCTACTGGTTTTTTCCCCGCTATTGACCTGAAAGGCCAGGATGGTTTTATTGGTGTAAAAGGAGCAGACGGAGGAGATGGCGGAAGAGGGCAGAAAGGATGCAACACTGAAAAAAACAAAGGTTTTTGCAGCCAGGAACAAGGCCCGGGTGGTGATGGTGGCAACGGTGGAAGAGCGGGTGACGGTGGTATGGGCGGCAATGGCGGAACTGGTGGAAAATTCTCGGTTTTTGCTCCCCAGCAAATGATCAATAACTGGCTACAGGGTGGACTTACTATTAGTGTAGATGGAGGAAATGGAGGATCTGGCGGTGATGCCGGTCGCCCGGGAGAAGGTGGCCCGGGAGGAGAAAAGGGAGATAAAATTCATTCCGTCTGCAAGAATAACAGCAGAACACCCGGCGTGAAGGGTAATACCGGTGCTTCTGGTGTAAGAGGACAGAACGGTAATCACGGGTTGATGCTTACAAGCCCGATCAGGTATTCGGCTATTGACCCCAGCGATTTCATTATTGAATTAACCAAACCTGCGGTCGTTTCCGTTTTTCCTCAAACTGCCTATGCAGGTGATACTGTTTCGGTGAATGGCCTCAGGTTTGCGCAAGGTGATAAGATTTGTATCGAAGGATTTGATGGAGAGATAAATGTTGATTGCGTTACCACCTTTGTTTCACAAACTTTATTAACCTTCAAAGTTCCAAACGTTTCAGGAGGGTATGCTTCTCTTGAGGTGGTACAAGTAGATGGTACACGTAGTTCAAGTCGTGGTACACTGCTCATAAGACCAAGGATAAATGAAGTGATCCCATCGGGCAGGGTCAGACCAGGTGAATTCTATTTCCTGAAAGGAACGGGATTGGGTAGAAACGGTAATATCTGGATAAATGGAGAGAATATCGGCGCATTCCAGTCAATTGATAACAACACCATAAAGTTCAAGGCACGCAGGCCCTCAAATGCTGAAATTAACCCGGCAGGTGAGAACGTAAAGCTCAAAGTTGTGAATGCAGAAGGAGCAGGCCCGGGCAATCCAGGCCATTCAGCCGAAATAGATATTGTTCTTGATACATTTCAAATGCTTGTCTGTGGTGATTCTGTAATGTGGAATGGCGGTGTGCCTGAACACTTAAAGCATTACTCACTTGCGGCGAACTATATAAATGCACAAATGGAAAATGCCAGTGTATACAAAACCATTAAGGCTCATCACGGTGCAAAGATCGGACGTGGAGATAATACTGTTAAAGGCGACATGCCGGGCGAGATGTCTTCACGCTGGCCAACAATTCTACAGCAGATAGATTCCTTAAGTACCTTACCCGGTGCCACAGAGGTTGACCTTCTGATCCTGGATGGAGGTGCCAATGATCTTCCAATTACAGATGTGATGATGACAAGTAAACCAAGCCAGCTTGAAGCGGAAAAACAAACACTACGTATAAGAACCCATGAGTATTGCTACACTGACATGGTGTTCATGTTACAGAAAGCACTTAACCAATTCCCAAAAGCGAAAATTATTGTGATCGGTTACTTCCATATTATAAGTGAAGAAAGTGATCAGAGCTTTGTTCAAAAATTAATACTAGCTATGATTGATGATCCAACCAAACCGCTCTGGCAAGACACAATTGCAGGTACACATAATAAAGCTATCGAGCTTAGCAATGTATGGGTGTATGAATCAAATAAGAATCTATCGGATGCTGTAAATGCAGTAAATAACAGCCTTATGGGTGAGCCTCGTGTGTTTTTTGTTAACCCAGAAACCACTCCACGCAATGCAGCTCATGCTCCGGAATCCATTCTATGGGAACCCGACGGACTTGGCGGGCCATCTGACCCGATGTGGAAGGCCGGAAGAGAGCAACAGCGGGACGCTAACGAGGCCCGTCTTAAGAGTGAACCCAGCACTTTAATGGATGGCTATTTCATCACTAAGCGAAATTCTTCCTACCATCCAAACGTTGCAGGATCGCATCGATATTTTGAAAAAATGAAGCCGGTTCTTGACCTTGCAGCAAAATCAAGGAGAGTTGCTATACGCAGTAAAAGTACAGGGCGTTATCTTTCAGCAGATGGGGGTGGGGGCGGAGATTTGCTCGCCAACAGGGTTGACTTACTTCCATGGGAGACTTTCGAAATGATTGACCTGGGTAATAATAAGGCTGCATTGAAATCAGTGAATGGTAAATTTGTATGTGCCGATGGCGGAGCAGGATTAATAATAAAGGCCAACAGGGATCGTATCGCACAATGGGAAACATTCACAATAGTGCCTGCTGGTACCGGATTTGCTTTCAAGAACTATTTAGGAAACTACCTTTCAGTTTCTTCAACAGCAAACAACCTGGTAATTGGGAGCACAAGTTCGACATTAGGTGTAACCGAGACATTCTATATTGTATAACGGTAACCAACGAAAACATAGAAGGTGTTATCAATTTCGTTGCGAAGCTTGGAAAAAGGAATTACCAGGTTGTAATAGTAAAATAGCTGTACTGGTCTTCCTGTGCTTATTTTGAATTCGGGGTTGCTAAGGCAACCCCATTTTTGCTTCCGCTAGTAGGTTTAATAGTTTACCGGATACGCCGCTTGAACTAACATTGACAAGTTTTAAACTTTGGCAATGTTGTATTACGCCCCCTCAATCAACCCCACCGCATTTCCCCACGGATCAATAATCGTTGCAACTTTTATTCCGCCGCCAACATCAGATGTATCATACAAAACAGTTGCACCTTCAGTCACTAATTTTTTAACGCAGTTCTCAATGTCATCAACAGCCCAATGGCTCACGGTTTGGTTGCCAATGGTTACGGTTTCATCCTGTGGATGCAAACCCAGTTCGCAGCCATTAAAATCAAAACCTACATAAAAGGCTTCATCAAAATAGGGCTGCACGCCGGTGAGTTTGCTGTACCATGCTTTTGCAGCCTGCAGATCGGGTACATAATAAATAACGGTTCTTAATTTTTTAAACATGTTGCCACGGATTTACACGAATTTTTTACAAATAAAAAGAGAATGAAATTACTCATTCTCTTTTTTATTTTTTGACTTTTTAATTTTGACTTATTTAGCCGCTCCCATCTTCGCTTCCATACTCAGCGTAGCGTGTGGTACAGCACGTAAACGGGCTTTGTCTATCAACTGGCCTGTTACACGGCAAATGCCATAGGTTTTATTTTCAATACGCAATACCGCTTTTTCCAGGTGATCAATGAAAGTGATCTGGCGGCTG
>JANNYY010000389.1:0-2612 GCA_031410355.1 Chitinophagaceae bacterium
GGTTAATCTTCCTCCTTGTTTTTTAAACAGTATTTGGTTTAGCATTTTTATGTTGAAAAGGGCAGACGATCTTTTATTCTGCCGTTACAAAAAAGCTAAATCAAATATCATGTTTACAATCAAAAATTTCGATTTGAGCGATGTAAATACATCATCTCATTCGTTAGACATTTTATATGGCATTTTTCAAAGTACACTTAATCCTGATCTTACAGAAAGCGAGTTTATGCAGTATTTATTTGGGAGCCACCCTGATAGTTTTGAAATGAGTTTCATTTATAAAGAAGATGCACTGGCGGGCTTTGCTACTTCAGCCGCCTACCCCAGGAAGGTTAATGGAAAAAAAGTGGTTATACTCAGGTCGGCCTTTGGCTTGGTTGATGATCATAAGAACGGCAAATTTCCGCTGCACAGCCTTTTTTTTAAGTACATGATGTATAAACTGAAACACCTGTTTACACCCGTATATGTTGCGGGGTTTATGGCCAACCCGCTCATGTATGCTATGATCTGTAAATACACCTTAAAATGCTATCCACACCGAAACAGGCAGCATACCAATACAATCCTGGCATTTAAAAACGACCTGCTCAGGTCCATGAAATTATCCGGCGATGAAACCAGCCCTTTTGTTTTAAAAATTCATTTCCAGGTAAAATTTAAAACTACCGATATTGAACGGATAAATACATCACAGAACCGGGATGTTGCCCATTATTTATCCATCAATCCTTACTACCGCGATCAGTATGGCGTATTGGTGCTTGTGCCCGTAACCATACCCAATATGGCTTACACCATGATGATGTATTTGTGCAGACCGGTAAAAAAAATGTTTAAAAAACGCTTGAAACAGTTTTCAATAAAAAAATGGCAGGTGGCGCATGGTTAGTCTTTTTAAATAAAAAGCATATTTGTAACCTGTGGGGGTACAAATTTATCAGGGCAAATATTTTAGTTTTATTACCTCAGGAATTTCATGCTTGAACACTATAATTCCTTTTCTGGTTCGTACCCTATTTAAAGCTCTTTTTACCATCAATACATTTTTACGCTTTATAAATCAACAATGAAAAAATATCAATGCTGATTACCTAAAATATTGCATTTATACAGGTAACGCCGAAAACTGGTTTAGAGTAGGCAAAAAAAATAAATTCATGCTAAAGTTAAAATTAATTATTACGTTAACTGTTTTATGTTCATGTATGGGCATACAGGTGTTTTCTCAAAAGAAGGCTAAAGTAAAAGAAGAAGATGTAAAGCCGGTTTGCGATGTAACACCACTAAAGGATAGAATAAGAATGGCTGTAGTAAGGTTTAATATCACGACAAATGGTAGTGGAAAAACTAAGGCAACCGGGAATGAAAATTATAACACCAACTGGTATTATAACCAATCAAATAGCCAAACCAACCCCGAAGCAAGTATGAACGAATTGGGGGGAAATATGTCAACCATGTTACAAACGGCTCTTCAACAAACTAATTGTTTTAATGTATTGCTTAATTTGGACAATAAGAAGGATTTAGATAAAGAAATTGAATTTGGTAAAACAGATGCTGCTGATAAGAAAAGTGCTGTTAAAACAGGCAATATGCAATCTGCTCAAATAGTTGTAACGGGCGAGGTGACGGAATTTAATAACCAGTCATCCGGACAAACAATTGGGATTCTTAAAACATCAAAGCAAACTGTAAGGTTAGGCTTTGTGGTAACCATTACTATTCCTGAAACCAGAGAAGTATTGGATTCAAAATCTTTTAATGTAGAAGGTACTTCTTCTAAAAAACTAAGTTTGGGTCTGGGTGTTCCTTCACCATTTGGTAATCAGCGTGTTGATTTTTCAGGAGGAAATAAATATACACCGGCAGTGGCAGATGCATTGGAGCAGGGAATAATTAAAGCATCGGAGTGGCTGGCAAGCAGAAAAAATATTATGATTGTGCCTGAAGTATCAGGTAACAGATCTCCGGGTATGGAGAGCATTGTTATTACAGTAACTAATTCAGATTATAATAAATCTAAAGAATTTACAGAGATGCTTAAAACCAACACGGCTATAAAAAATATAGAACCCAATTTTGAAAACGGAACCTCAACAATAACCCTGGATTATGACGGGAAAACATCAAAATTATTAGACGAAATTATGGCAGGTAAACTGGCAAATTCCTTGACGGTAACCACACAAAAAACGGGAGTTATTGTTTTAGCTTTTAAGTAAAAACTGCCATGATATTGCATTATTTTTTAAAATTAATATTAGCTTGATATACAATATCATCTTTAAAACGTATCTTTAAATACATAATTTACCAGAACACCTTTTTCGTTATTTACGTAGTAGCCAAACTTTTATTAACTGCTTAATCTGTTGGTATGAAAGCTTTATTTTGTTTTCTTATCTCATTGATATTTATATCATGTTTGTACAGCCAGTCCATTACACCTGCAGGGCCAATTAATTTATGCCAGGGGAGCAGCCAGGTGCTTACAGTTACACCCGCCGCCACTACTTATCAATGGCAGTTAAATGCGGTCAATATCGCAGGGGCAACCTCAATTTCATATACTGTTACTTCTTCTTCACCTGGAAGTTATACAGTTA
>JANNYY010000390.1:0-5113 GCA_031410355.1 Chitinophagaceae bacterium
TTTTCCTAATGAAGAAATTTGGGGGCCACGGGATGGCAAATATAGATTAAGTTTTTATGCGACTGAAAGTAAAGTCCAAAAACCTGTTAACTTTTTGCACAAAGACAATGATAAATTAATTATTTATGAATTACATTTTTATGAGCAGGGAAAACTGCGGAGAAATCGAATCCAAAAATCCCATTCATTTAAATTTCTGAAAATAAATGGTATGTATAAGTTCTATGGAATGACCTCTTATTAATACAACTTTGACCGGGTATAAATATCCCAACCACATTACCTGATCAAACAATCTTTTAAAATCTCCTCTATCCTTTTTACATAATCCAAAAATGTATTTTCATCCATGGGAGCGTTTTTTAAAAGGGTAACACTGTATCTTGAAATACCCCCAAATTGTTTTAATAAAAAAAAATTCTGCAAATAGATAAAAATTGATGCAAAAAATAAAAACGAATAAAATACCTTCACAACTGCATCATGCTCTTCTCCACCACCACCATATTAAAATTCAGCAGGCAGGGCGAAAAAACCGGCTGAACCTTTTCCTGATTAACAACGTGATGTGCCAGGTATTTTGGGGAGGGTACATGGAAACTGATTTACAAAACTGATTATCTAATTTACCAGTACTACTAATGCTATTGACTTTTTTGATTAACTTTACCTGACTTATGAGGCAACGTATTTATATTGACACTTCTGTTATTGGTGGCTATTATGACGACGAATTTGAAGAAGCAACAAAGCAATTGTTTGAAAGGATAATTAACAGAGAATTCTTAGTTTATTTCTCAGAGGTAAATGAAACTGAACTTGAGTTTGCACCTGACCATATCAAGGAAGTAAAAAAACTTATACCGCCTGATTGTATAAGACACATTGAAATTGACGATGAAGTTGAAAGCCTGGCCCAAACCTATATTGAAGAAAAGGCATTGGGAAAATCAAGTGAGAACGATGCTTATCATATTGCATTGGCATCCGTTAACCGGTTGGACTGTTTAATCAGTTAGAACTTTAAGCATATAGTAAATTTTGACAAAATAAAAATGTTCAATTCAATTAATATACGACTGGGATACCCATTGATTGACATTCGTTCACCATTAGAATTTTTAAAAAATGAAAACTAAAGAAGTAAAAACATTTGATAGTGTTGCCTTTTTCAGAGCCATAAAAGAAAAAATGGCAGCGATGATGGAAGGTATGACATTGGTTCAAAAGAAAGAATTCATGCGACAAATCAGAGAAGGTAAAATTAAAGTGTCTTAAATAGTAAGCAATGAAGACGATAACTAAACAAGAAAAAACATTTGACACTGTAAAAGTGTTCAGAGAAATTAAAGAAAAAATTGCCAAAGAGACTGAGAAAATGACTTTTCAGCAATTCAAAGAGTATTTGAAAAAAAACCAATTAACTCCTGCAAAATAGAAGTCCGGCCCCATAAAACATGGCAAAAGCAAGAAGATGTTTTTTTAGAGCAATGTTTCCTTCATGAGGAGTTGATAGAAAAATTTTTTATCTTGCCCACATGCTCTCCTTCACCACCACCATACAAAAATTCAGCAAGCAAGGCGAAAAAACCGGCTGGACTTACATTATCGTACCAGATAAAATTGCAAAAAAACTAAACCCGGGTGTAAAAAAATCTTACCGGGTAAAAGGTAAATTAGATGAGTTTAAAATTGAGAAGACTGCACTGATACCAATGGGCAAGGGCGATTTTATTTTGCCCGTAAATGCGGCAATGCGTAAGGGCACAGGCAAACGCTTTGGTGCATCATTACAAGTACAGCTTGAACTGGATGAAACACCCATACTTCCCCCGGCAGAATTACTGGAATGCCTTCAGGACGAACCCGAAGCATTAAAACACTTTAACAGCCTGCCACAGGGCCACCGTAATTATTTTACAAAATGGATTGAATCTGCAAAAACAGAACCAACAAAAACAAAACGAATTGCACTGGTAATAAAAACCATGGTACGTAAAATGGATTTTGGAGCCATGCTGCGGGAAGAAAGAGATGAAAGGAAAATGTTAGGTAAATAAACAGTGCCAATCCGTTTCATTCGTGTACTGAGCCTGTCGAATTATCCGTGTTCTATCTTATCAAAATTGTGGACCCCTTCAACTGCACTTTTTTCCCCGTATCAATATTTGTATAGATCAATATCCACACATAAGTTCCGGGGTCAGCTCCCTGTCCTTTAAATCTTCCATCCCATTTTTTTGTCCAGTCACGGGTTTCAAAAATCATTTGTCCCACACGATTGTACACACGGAACAAAAGATCAGCAGCCTTGTAAGCGCTAAGGGGATAGAGATAATCATTAAGCCCGTCGTTATTGGGTGTAAAGGCATTTGGCACAGCTATGTAACAACTGTAGGGTACTATTATCTTTTGTATGGCTGTATCAAAACAGCCTAAATTATTCTGTACGATCAATCTTGGAAAAACGTCCACGGTAACGCCTGGTACAGGATAAGATTGGGGTGATGGTGCTGGAGAACTGCTTGTGCTTCCGTTTCCAAAATCCCAGCGCCAGCTTACAATATTACCAATACTGTTATCCTTAAAAACAGCTAACTCGTTGGGACAAATAAAGGCAGTGGCTTCAAAAGCTGCTTTTACTTCATTATCCAAAAATATTTTAACCGTATCAGTGGTATCGCGGCAAACCCCATTGCTAACAATTAAATACGTTTTCTTCTGGCCAAAGGAACCATACAATATCGTTGGGCTTTGCAGGCTGCTGCTCCGGGTTCTGTCAAAATTCCATTTCCAAAAATTCACTTCATTACGGCCATCATGAAAATAATTAATGGTATCCCTTGCGCAACCATATTTTATTGTGTAGCTAAAATCAGCATTTACTGTATCTTTTGTATTAAAATTTAATGTAGCGCCTGCAGGTGTTTCCTGGCTGCATTCATCAAAAATTGTATTACCATCGCTGCCGGTAACCAAACGTATTTGGTATGTGCCTTTAGTTTGTATGGGGGCAGAAAGCTTTACTTTTATTATTGGCGTTAACCCATCTGCAGAACAATTACCTGAAGCTCCAATAACAGAAACAGGTGTTGTGCCGGATAACATCGTAACAACAAAATCACTACCATCTGCCGCTATGCTACTGCACTTTATATTTTTTCTAAAAACCAATTGCAGTTCATTAGGTGCACAACCAGGTTTAGAAATACTATCCATGGGTGTTGGTATCAACGGGTAAACAACCAGCGGAATATTTTCGCCAACAGGTATATCCCTGTCGCAGTTATCTCTTAATGTATTTCCATCCGTTCCGTTCTGTATGTTGATGGTATAATTGCCTGGGGGCAAAGGGGCATCAAGTGTAAGTATCAGCGAATCCATATCAAAACCGGTAGCGCAACCAAAACCGGTAGCCGAAATTACATTAGCCAGTGAAGGTGTAAGTGTAAATTCTGAACCCGAAGGGGTAAGGCTGTTGCACTTCATTCTTTTATTAAGTTTGATGGTAGTTTGTGTGCCATCGCAGGCAGCCCTGGCGCTCTCCAGGTGCGGCTCTTTAGGATCGGTTATACTGGCGCTTCCACCGGAAAATGAAAGATCATACCCGGTTGTACTTCTTGTCCAGTTGGTAACCATTAGTAAATAGTCATGCCCGATAATGATCGAGGGCATTGCATTGAAAGGAGAATTACCATTTGCTGATCCATCACAATGAACATTTCCTGTAGCGCCCGGCTTGCAACCGGTAGGTGATTCAGGAAATGGAGTAGATGCACCACCTGATCCATAAAGATTTATAGAAATGAGTAATGATGAGTTTGAAAAAACATCATTAGGGTTATGCCCTGTAATATCAAACAAAACCCAGTCATAATCGTCTGAACTTGAAATGCCACTCATCAGGAATCCCAATGAACCGGATTGAAAACAGGTAAATTTATACCAATAGGAACTTGATGATGTTGCACCAACTGAACATTTGGTTTGGGCCACATCAGGTCCGTTACAATTATCCACTTGGCTTTGATGAAAAACAGATATACCGCAAACCGGGAAGGCATTATCGGGTGTCATGCCCGGCAGCGAACAGGTTTGGGCATTAGTATGTATAATTATTGAGAAACAAAAAACAGTTAGCGTAAATATTTTTTTAATCATAATTGCAGTGAAATTATTACAAAGACTACTTTAAAGGTATTAATGCTGCAAGAGTTAATAAGGTTTTAACAGGTTTGATGATGAAATCGGGAAAATTACACAGCATGATCAAATTTTGTACCTCTACTTAACCTTCCCTTTTATCTCCTGCAATTTCAATAAAGCCTCAACGGGTGTTAACCGGTTTATATCCACGGCTTCCAGTAAATTTCTTATTTCATCAAAAGTGGCGGAATGTGCATCAAAAATGCTGAGTTGTATTTTGGGTGTATTCAACTTCTTTATTGTTTCATCCACATTTGCCGGCTTACCGTCTTCCCGGCTAAGCTCCAGTTGTTTTAAAATTTCATTGGCCCGGTCTATAAGTTGCGGTGGCATACCTGCCATACGTGCCACATGAATACCAAAACTATGTACACTGCCGCCAGGAGCCAGTTTGCGCAGAAAAATTATTTTATTACCAACTTCTTTATTGGTTACATGAAAATTTTTGATGCCGGTAAATTTATTCTCAAGTTCATTCAACTCGTGGTAGTGTGTGGCAAATAATGTTTTGGGTTGATGAACGGAGTTGTGCAAAAATTCTGCAATGCTCCAGGCAATGCTGATACCATCGTAGGTTGAAGTTCCTCTTCCAATTTCATCCAGTAATATTAAACTTCGTTTAGTGAGGTTGTTGATGATGCTGGCAGTCTCATTCATCTCAACCATAAAAGTACTTTCGCCGCCGCTTAAATTATCGCTGGCTCCAACTCTGGTAAATATTTTATCGGTCAAAGGAATTTTTGCATCTCTGGCAGGAACAAAACTTCCCATGTGCACCATTAAAGTTATCAATGCCGTTTGCCTGAGTATGGCACTCTTACCACTCATGTTTGGCCCGGTTAAAATAATGATCTGCTGCGATGAAGGATCCAGGTAAATATCATTGGCAATATAACTTTCGCCAACC
>JANNYY010000391.1:0-5165 GCA_031410355.1 Chitinophagaceae bacterium
TAAGGAACATACCATCAGCACCATAATTAAAGTAGTAAGCGGTTGTTGTGCCGAAAGCCTTGATACCATTGCCAAAGTATATGAACTGGTTGTAAAAGCCGGAGTACACAAAGCATCTTCCATTAAAGTTGCCGAAGCTGCAAAAATTATTGAAAACACACAGCGTGATCTGAATATTGCATTGATGAATGAGCTTTCCATCATCTTTGATAAGATGAATATCAACACCTACGAAGTGTTGGAAGCAGCAGGAACCAAATGGAATTTTTTAAAATTTCAACCCGGGCTGGTTGGCGGGCATTGCATTGGTGTTGATCCATATTATCTTACTTACAAATCAAAAAAACTTGGTTACAACTCGCAGGTAATTTTAGCCGGCAGGTTTATTAATGATGCTATGGCAGGCTATGTTGCCAGGAAAATATTGCAGAACATCATTCAAACAAATGGCAATGTAAAAGATGCCAAAGTGCTGGTGATGTGTGCTACATTTAAAGAGAATGTGAGCGATATCAGGAACAGTAAAGTTGCAGATGTTATTAAAGAACTGAAAGCCTTTTCCCTTAATGTAGATGTTACCGATCCTCATGCAGCCAGTGACGAACTAAAGCACGAATATGGATTTGAACTGACCCCTGAATTAGGCAAGGATTATGATGCGGTTTTAATAACTGTGCCTCATGATGCATATAAAAAACTGGATGATGCCTATTTTGCATCAATAACCAAAGAGCATGCAATGGTAGCGGATCTGAAAGGCATTTACCGGAATAAAATTACATCGAGGAAATACTGGAGTCTTTAATAATGGATAATTCAATAATGGATAATGGATAATTTTCATTCAAAAGATCTAAGTCAATCGTCTTTTTTGATAACGGGAGGCGCCGGTTTTATTGGCAGCCATATTGCTGAATATTTATTAAAGAATAATGCAAAAAAAGTAAGAGTACTTGACAACCTGGTAAATGGATTTAAAACCAACCTGGATGTTTTACAAAAATATTCAGCATTTGAATTTACAGAAGGCGATATCAGGAATATTGATACATGCCAACAGGCTTGCAGCGGTATGGATTATGTAAGTCACCAGGCTGCATTAGGTTCTGTGCCACGAAGCATTAAAGAACCCGTTTATTTTAATGAAGTAAATGTTGGAGGCTTTACAAATATGCTGCAGGCCGCTGTAGATAATAATATTAAACAGTTTGTGTACGCCTCTTCATCATCTGTTTATGGCGATGACTCAACTTTACCTAAACAAGAAAACAGGATTGGAAAATGTTTATCACCTTATGCTGCTACAAAAAAAACAAACGAATTATATGCACAGGTTTTTGCTGATGTTTATGGTTTAAAGCTGATGGGTTTCAGGTATTTTAATATTTTTGGGCCAAGACAGGACCCTGACGGAGCTTATGCTGCCGTGATTCCTTTATTTGTAAAAAACATTATGCAACGTACCCCTGTTTTTATAAATGGCGATGGCGCACAAACCCGTGATTTTACTTTTATTGACAATGCCGTGCAGGTAAATATTAAAGGAATGCTTACTGATAATGCAGAAGCATTAAACAAAGTGTATAATGTTGCTGTAGGCGAAAGCTTTTCTGTAAATTATTTATACAATGCCTGTACAGATCATTTACAAAGTGATTTTGCGGCAACATACCGTGAGCCAAGGGCGGGTGATATCAGGGATTCCCTGGCCGATATTTCATTGGCCAAAAATTTACTCGGTTATCAACCCACAAAAAAATTTAAAGAAGGGCTGGAAGAAACGATGGAGTTTTTTAAACAACAATACAGTAACAATGGATAATTTTATAATGGATAATTGATAATTTTTAAAACCAATAACAGATTTAGAATAGATTGATACATAAATCCGCAGAAATTATCAATTAACCAATTATCCATTATCAATTAAAAGAAATGGTATTTATAAAAACTGAATTTCCGGGACTTATTATTATTGAACCTACGGTTTTTAAAGACAGCCGGGGATATTTTTTTGAGAGCTATAATGAAAATGATCTTAAGTCAGAAGGTATTGATATAAAATTTGTACAGGATAATCAATCAAAATCATCATACGGCGTAATCAGGGGCTTACATTACCAGTTGGCGCCCTATTCACAAACCAAGCTGATAAGGGTTTTAAGCGGCAGTATTTTAGATATAGTTGTTGATATCCGCAAAGGGTCTCCAACTTATGGCAGGGCATTCTCTATTGAACTATCGGCTGATAATAATAAACAATTATTAATACCAAAAGGGTTCGCCCATGGATTTTCGGTACTAAGTGAAACCGCCGAAGTGATCTATAAATGTGATGCATTTTATCATAAAGAATCAGAAGCGGGCATATTGTTTAATGACGCTGAATTAAATATTGACTGGAAGATACCGGCTGGCAGCGCCATTATTTCTGATAAGGACCTGGTTCATCCATCTATATTACATTGTAAAAACAACTTTGTCTTTGAACAATAAACTACTTACCATTCTGGTAACCGGTGCAAGCGGGCAACTGGGTAATGAGTTAAGGGCTTTAGCTCCCCATTATCCCTATTGCCAGTTTTTATTTGTTACTAAAGAAGAACTGAATATTGGAAATTTTAATGACCCGATAAAATATTTTGCCGGGCACTCCATTGATTATTGTATTAATTGTGCAGGCTACACCGCAGTTGATAAAGCAGAATCGGAAAAGGAAACTGCTTTTTTAATTAATGCCGATGCCGTTGCCATTCTTGCTAAGATCTGTTGTAAAAATAAAGCTCAATTAATACATGTTTCTACAGATTATGTTTTTGACGGCACCTCCAAACAACCCTATAAAGAAACAGATAAAACCTGCCCCGTAAGTGTATATGGCCAATCAAAATTACAGGGCGAAGAACTTGCTATAAAGCATTGCCCATCCACGATCATCATTCGCACGGCCTGGCTATATTCTTCTTTTAAAAATAATTTTGTAAAAACCATGTTGCGGCTGATGCAGGAAAAAGATTCAATACATGTTGTTAGTGATCAGTTTGGTTGCCCAACATATTGTGCCGACCTTGCTTTAGCCATCATGCAGGTAATTGAATCGGGAAAAAGCCAGGACAACCCCGGTATTTATCATTATACAAATGCCGGCATTACTAACTGGTATGAGTTTGCTGGGGCTATAAAAAAATTAAGCGGCAGTAATTGCACAGTTCATCCCATTTCAACAGCACAATACCCAACGGCTGCAAAGCGGCCAGCATATTCAGTTTTGGATACTGCAAAAATTAAATTAACGTTTGGGGTTTCAATTCCCAACTGGCAAAATAGTTTAAAGCGATGCCTGGATTTGCTTAAATAAAAAAATGCCGGACATTACAGTCGGGCGTTTGCAGAAAAATCTTTTTACTGGTTTATATCCTTCCCTTCTTCAAGCATTTTAATAAACTTTTCAATAGCATCTTTATTGGCTTTATCTGTTGCCTGTGGCTGTGCGGCTTTTGCATATTTTAATGCATTCTTATAATCGCCATTGGCAGAGTAGCCTCTCATCAATCCCATATTAGTAGTAAATACGTTGGGATTTTTTTGTCCATTTAATTTAAATGCTTCCAGGGCCTGCAACGGTTTTTTCTCTCTTAATAATTGTCTGCCGAAGTTGTGCAGTTCCTGCATAGTAGCCAGTGGCATGGCTTCTTTCAATAAAGCTTCTGCATCAGCCCCACGGCCCATTTTATTTAAAAGGTTTGCCCGGGTGCTTAGTGTTCTGAAATTCTTCTGGCCTATAAATGGACCCGAAATTGAATAATCACTCCACTGCAAAGCCTCTTCCAGGTTTGTGTTGTGGTCAATAGAAAAATTTATAGCTTCCAGCCAGGCTTCCCAGCGGAAACCTTTTGCATTCTTTAATTCGTTTCTAAAAGAAGCTAATTGTGTTTTAACATAATCCACTTCTACCTTAAAAGGGATTTTTAATTTCTCCCACATCAATGCAATGGTTGCACTGTTTTCTTTTTCATCCATAAATTCAAACCTCATTCGCTCAACACTTTCACTTAGCGGAACAGTTTTTACATTCACCCTTAGCGCATCTTCTTTTGCATCATAAAAGAACGAACCCCAGGATGTAGAATTATTGCTGAAGATAATGGTAGCATCTTTTTCTGCCATAGCAATAAATAATCCATAAGTTCCGGCTGGCAAAGCTTTACCTTCCACCATTACATCTGTATTAAAACTGATAGTAGTGTTTTCATTAGCTCCTGCACGCCATGGCGCTGCCTTACTGGTTCCAAAACCCAGGTCGGTAAACCCATACGGTACCAGTTGCCCCCATATTTTTCCTTCTCGACCTTTTACACCGGGACGATTATAGGAAATTTTCACTTCTGTTAATCCGATAAATTCAGAAATGATCGCTTTCGCATTGCCACCGTCGGATGGCGTGGTGAGTTGGGCGGTTACAGAAAAATATGTGAGACAAATTATCAGTACAGATAAAAAGGTTAATTTTGGAGAAAAGTTTTTTTTCATGATTTGAATGGGTTTTGAATAAAAAATGCCAATGCTATTAGACATTGGCAAATATAATAATTTATAACGCAATATTAATCAAAACCGCCATCTCACAAATGCTTCCATTGCTTGATATTCTGCAAGGCCCAGCGCATTGTATAAATTGGCTGTATTGCTATTTCTATCTTCGGCACGTTGCCAAAATTCACGGGCATCCGTTCCTTGAAATGGCACACCATCTTTTTGTGATTGGTGCTTAAAAATACCGTATCTTTTCTTCAAAACTTGGTCGGGCGACATCGGAACGGCCATTTCTATTTGGTCAATATCCCATTCTTGCCATGCACCTTTATACAACCAAACCCAACAATTATTCATGTATTCACGGTGGCGTAATTTCTGAACTGCCTCCATGATTGCGTCTAAACACACTTTATGCGTTCCGTGAGGATCGGCTAAATCGCCAGCAGCATAGATTTGATGCGGTTGAATTTCCTCAATTTTTGCCATTACGATATCCACATCTTCTTGCCCAAGTGGATTTTTCTGAATCGTTCCCGTTTCATAAAATGGCATATCCAAAAAGTGCATATTTTCTTTTTTGATTCCCACGTAACGACACGTATTTTTTGCTTCTCCTCTTCTGATTAAAC
>JANNYY010000392.1:0-1652 GCA_031410355.1 Chitinophagaceae bacterium
CCTTCAAAAAGTTTTGTATTGCAGGAGCCTTTGGGTGTCATTTTGATCATCAGCCCATGGAATTATCCTTTTCAGTTATTGATGACACCACTTGCGGGAGCAATGGCCGCAGGTAATTGTGTTGTATTAAAGGCGTCTGAATTTGCGCCTGCTTCTGCTGCCGTGATGAAACAAATGATTGAAGAAACTTTTGATAAGAATTATATCTGCTTTGTGGAGGGTGATGGCGCAGCAGTTATACCGGAAATGATGAACAATTTTACTTTTGATCATGTTTTTTATACCGGCAGCACGGCGGTGGGCAAAATAATTTATAAGATGGCAGCCGAAAGATTAGTGCCGGTAACACTGGAACTTGGCGGAAAAAGCCCCTGTGTTGTTGAAGATGATGCTGATATAAAAATTGCTGCCAAACGGATTGCTATGACGAAATTCAATAATGCCGGGCAAATGTGCGTAGCGCCTGATTATGTACTGGTGCATGAAAGTAAAAAAGAGGCATTGGTTTCTGAAATGAAAAAAGCAGTGCTTAAATTCTTTGGCGATAAACCGGAAGACAGTTACAATTATGGAAAAATTATTAATGAAAGGCAGTTTAACAGGCTGGTAAACTATTTAAAACAAGGAAATATTTTGCATGGTGGCAGAACTGATAAAGAAAAATTATTTATTGAGCCCACCATTATTGATAATGCAAGCCTGGAATCGGATGTGATGAAGGAGGAAATATTTGGCCCGGTACTTCCTGTTATATCTTTCCGTAATAAAGAAGAAGCTCTGAACATAATTGCGTTACATAAAAACCCTTTGGCTTTTTATGTGTTTACATCCAGTAATGCAAAAGAAACCGATTGGCTAAATAGTGTTGCTTTTGGCGGCGGGTGCGTAAACAATGCAAGCTGGCATTTAACCAATCATCATTTGCCCTTTGGTGGCAGGGGTTTCAGTGGCAGCGGGCAATACCACGGAAAATATTCTTTTGAAACCTTCAGTCATAAAAAAGCAATTATGAAAACGCCTACGTGGTTTGACCCGGCAATAAAATATCCGCCATTTAAGGGGAGGATGAAGTTGTTTAAAATGATTATAAAGTAATGGCACCCTACTAACTCTCCGCCGCGGCGGAAGGAAATCCAAGATGGCAACGAATAATGCAAAGTAGAAAAATATATAACCGGTTAAAGAAACCGTTCATTGTAGTATTGTTAATGACGATTGCTTTTTGGAGTTATGTAGAAATATCAAACAAAAATTCAAAAAATATGACAACCAGGCAAAAATTTTTAAAAGCAGTTTATCCTGTGTGGATGTGGTTTGCGGGTAAAAAAGGGAAGAACACAAAAAATCTTTCAAATGAAAAAGCAGTGCCTGCAGTTTCATTTTATTCTTTAAAAAATATGGCAATCGATGGATCGGCCTTTGATTTTGAGAAGCTAAAAGGCAAAAAAATAATGCTGGTAAATACAGCTTCTGATTGTGGTTATACCGGCCAGTATGATGACCTGCAAAAATTAAGTTTGCAGTATAAAGATAAACTGGTTGTCATCGGTTTTCCTGCAAATGATTTTAAAGAACAGGAAAAAGGGAACGATGCAGCAATCGCCGAGTTTTGTAAAGTAAATTTCGGAGTAAGCTTTCCCCTGGCCAGGAAG
>JANNYY010000393.1:0-4402 GCA_031410355.1 Chitinophagaceae bacterium
AAGTGAATAAACTTGTAAATGAGTTTGATGAGTTTATGAACGATGATTTTAATACCGCAAAAGTATTGGGCAGTATGTTTGAGCTGGTGCCGGTAATTAATTCTATTAAAGACGGCCTGATAAATGTTGATGCGGTTTCTGCTGCAACATTAGTATTGCTGCAACAAAAATTTAAAGCTTATTTGGAAGATGTTTTTGGTTTGCAGAACAATGTTGCAAATAATGAAATACTGAATGGCGTAATGAATTTACTAATTGAGATAAGGAAAGAATCGAAAACTAAAAGGGATTTTGCTACGAGTGATAAAATAAGAAACCAGTTGGCGGTGATAGGGATTAATTTGAAAGATGAGAAGGGTGGAGAAATGAGCTGGGGAAGGGAATAATCAAGTATTTACATGGAACACATCATACACCTTACCAAAGACAAAAAGTTTAAAAAAATACTTGAACTGCAACAACCGTTTGTATTGGCCAAAAGAAAAAATGTGTACCTGCATTTGTGTTATTCTATCATGAGTCAGCAACTGAGTACTAAAGTAGCTGATGTATTTCACCGCCGCTTTTTAGAACTGTATGCCGGTAAAGAACCAACAGCACAACAAATTTCCGTAACGCCATTTGAAACATTACGTGGTATCGGACTCAGCAATGCCAAAGCAAATTATGTGTTGAACGTTTGCAATTTTTTTATTGAAGAAAAGATAACTGATGCAAAGCTTCATAAAATGAGTAATGAAGAAGTGATCAAATATCTTACCCAAATAAAAGGTGTGGGCCAATGGACGGTGGAAATGGTACTGATGTTTACTTTAGGCAGAGAAGATGTTTTTGCTTTGGATGATCTGGGCATTCAGCAGGCGATATGTAAACTGTACAAAATTGACGCTGCTGATAAAAAAGCGATGAAAGAAAAAATGCTCGTTATTTCAAAAAAGTGGAGCCCTTATCGTACTTATGCCTGCAGGTATTTGTGGGGCTGGAAGGATACAAAACCCCCTCCGCCAGTCCTGAGCGGTAGTCGAAGGAAAGGGGAAACTTAGAGTACAAGACTTCAACGCTCTTTTATGAAATAGGGATTAGTAAGATGATTTCTTCCAGGTATTTTTTATCCGTTTCATTAAACTGGTCAAATTCAGCACTGTCCACATCAAGCACGCCAATCACTTCTCCATCTTTAATAAGCGGTAATACAATTTCAGATCTTGACAAACTGCTGCAGGCAATATGGCCGGGAAATTTTTCTACATCAGGTACAATTAAAGTCTCCGATTTTTGCCAGGCTGCACCGCAAACACCACGGCCTTTTTTAATTCTTGTACAGGCTACCGGTCCCTGGAAAGGGCCAAGAACTAATTCATCCTGAGCGGAGCCGAAGGACGACTTAACTAAATAGAAGCCTACCCAAAGCCAGCCGAACTGCTCTTTCAACGCAGCACTTACATTGGCGAGGTTTGCAATAATATCCGGTTCGCCATCAAGCAACCCTTTTATTTGCGGAATAAGCGATTGGTAAATTTCGGCTTTGCTGCCGCTGATAATTGTTAAGTCTTCTGCCATTAGGCAAAGGTAAAAAAGATGATGGGTTTTAGGCTGTTTATGTTTCCGGTTTAACCAACTCTGCAGTAAATACTTTTGACAAAGTATTACTAATCTGATAAAATTGCTATATTACTTTTAAATAAACCATAAACTTTATGAGAAGATTCATCTTTGTTTTCAGTTTCTGCATATCACTGGCAACATACGCACAAAACAAAGCAGAGTTACCAACTACTTTCTTTGATAATTTCCGGTACACACTTCCCAACAATTTTAATTTAAACGACAGTCTGCAACTACAGCAGCAGATTCGCAATATCAGCGATTCGCTTTATCAGTTAACCGAAACAGCCGTTACTAAATACAGCATTTCCGATTCTCTCACTTTATTTACTTTGATTGATGTAAGAAACATGTTGCAAACACTTTTAAATAAAAATCAAAGTGCTATTGCTGGTGTATTGCAAACCAGGCAGCTAAAACCTGTACCAGAATATAGCGCTCCTTATGGAATTTTTGTAATTGCTTACAATAAAGCAGCACTTGAAAATACGAATGACAGAAGTCGGGTATTTTCGGAGAAGCTGGTAATGAGTTTAAAACAAGAATACAACAAAGTGAATCCCGATTTCAGGAACGATATCATCAACCAGGCCAAAGGCCGCTACACTGCTGCCTATATTGAAACTGCCTGGAAAAACCTGAGTCGTGTTACACAACAAGCCATCGGCAAAAGCAATAGCATACTTAATTACCAAAATGCCACCGGGTTGATTTTTACTTATTGGAATTATTATTTGCGAAAGAATTACCAACCAGCCATTGAAAATTTGTTGTACAGCCTTTCGCCGGCAAGGGTTAAGGAAGAAAAGGTAAAAATTCCCATGAGGGATGGCGTACACTTAAGTGCCTATGTTTACCGAAATCAGGTGGCTAGTGAAAAAGAGCCGGCCATTGTTTCACTCAGTCCATATCCATCAGGCAGCGAGGGCACACGGGGCAACGTATTTGCCACCAATGGCTATGTATATGTGTATGTAGATAACCGTGGCCGACGTGAAAGCGAAGGCACTTTTATACCTTACGAAGATGATGCAAGCGACTTTTATGATATTATAGATTGGGTTAGCAAACAACCCTGGTGCAATGGAAAAGTGGCTACCAGCGGTGGTTCATATCTTGGCTTTACGCAATGGCAGGCTATTCGTAAAATGTATAAACACCCGGCACTTAAGGCAATAAACCCTATGGTGTCGGTAGGTTTCGGGGTTGACTTTCCCCGGAGCAGCAATACATTTTACCCTTACATTTTGCAATGGGCTACTTATGTTAGTGGCAAAGAATTAAATGATGCGCTTTTCAGCGACAGTAAATTTTGGAACGATAAAGCGTACGACGTTTATAAAAAACGCATCCCTTTTTATAAATCTGATTCGGTAGCAGGGTTACCAAATGCTGTTTTTCAAAAATGGGTAAGCCATCCTGATTTTGATAATTATTGGAAAAATATTTTACCAAAGAAAGCAGATTATGCGGCACTTGATATACCCGTGTTTTCAATTACCGGGTATTATGATGCTGACCAAAGCGGGGCGCTTTACTACTACAATAACCATATGCAATATGGCAATGCCAAAGCAAAAGATAATCATTATCTGCTGATAGGCCCGTACGAACATGGCGCTGCACAATGGCAACCAGGCCAGGTGCAGGCAGGCGAAGACCTGGAAAAAGCTGCGCAAATACCTATTTATAAGTATGTGCTGCAATGGTTTGATTGGGTATTAAAAGCAAAAACAAAACCTGCATTTATAAAAGACAAAATAACTTATTTTGAAACTGGTAGCGGTAAATGGAAGGGCACAACTTCTTTTAAAAACATAAGTAAAGATTCGTTGGTTTTTTATCTCAATAATAATAATGTGGCCAACAAATACCGACCCGGATTATTAGATCTTTCTTTAAACAAACCTGTACAACCAGCCATCATTAATTACAACCATGATATAGCCATGGCGATTGATTCAGCCTTGCTTTTTGCTTCTGCCCAGCCTTTCAGCGATTCGCTGTACATGAGCTGGCCCTACAACCTGGTGTTTGAAACAATGCCATTAAAAAACGATATTATTGTTTCTGATAAAATTACGCCTGAGATAAATGTAATGCTAAATGTACCCGATGCTGATTTTACCTGCACTGTTTACGAAATAAGTGCTGATGGTAAAAGCAGAAACATAGGCTCTGATTACATAAGGGTACGTTACCGCAATGGTGGCGAAAAACCACTTTTGGCAAAACCCGGAGAAGTAGTACACTTAAGGTTTAGCAATTTTTATGTGTATATAAAAAAGATTGCAAAAGGCAGCAAATTACGCTTTGAGTTTGCTGTAGCTAATAACCTTTGGACGGAAAAAAACTTTGGCTTTGGCGGCGTAGTAAGCCACGAAACCACCGATAAGCCAAGAATTATTGAAGCAAAAATTATAACAGGAGGTAAAGATGCAAGTAAAATAGTTGTGCCTTTTTATTGATGGCGTGCCTTACAAAAAACAACTTTTTGCAGCATTTTTTCCGCTTATTTTAATATCATGTCGCTATAAGACAGGGAACAGAAATCTTCTGCATTAATACCAAACAATGCAGCATATTCATCACATTGCGCCTGTAGTTTTTCTTTGCGGATTGTTCCATCTTTATCAATAGCCTCTACTTCCACAAAAGTTCCCAGGCCTTCAACCGTATCAAAATGAAATTTTACATTGTTGATGAAATATATTTTTCTTCTTTTATCAACCACCGCTTTTATGCCCAGGGTTTTAATGAGTATTTCTTTCAATGTTTTATCGGGCTGGTGCTGGTA
>JANNYY010000394.1:0-1851 GCA_031410355.1 Chitinophagaceae bacterium
AAATCCATCATTGGTATTGAACTGCACAGCGGACGCAACCGCATTGTGCGCCGCATATTTGAACACCTGGGCTATGATGTGAAAGGATTGGACAGGGTGATGTATGCCAGTCTTACCAAAAAAAATGTAGAGCGCAGCAAGTGGCGCTATTTAAGTGAAAAAGAGATTCGTTTGCTGAAATACATGAATACTTCCAAAAAGAAATAATATCAATAAATGAATTCAGAGTCTTCAAATATTAAAAGAGCCAGTTCCCCCTTCAGGGGGTTAGGGGGTGATATCATTTTTGAAAATGATGATTTTATTGCAGTTAACAAACCTGCAGGCCTTTTATCTATCCCCGACAGGGAACAAACACAAAAATCTCTTAAAGATATTTTACTGGAAAAATATGGAACCATATTTACCGTACATCGTTTGGATAAAGACACAAGTGGCCTCATCATCTTTGCAAAAACGGAAGTGGCACATAAATATTTCTCCCAGCTTTTTGAAGAAAGAAAAATTGAAAAATATTATATGGGTCTTGTTCATGGAATTCCTTCTCCTAAAAAAGGAACCATTGAAGCACCCATTGCAGAACATGGCGTGCAAAAAGGCTTTTATATAGTACACCAGAGAGGAAAACCTTCGGTAACCGATTATGAAGTGATTGAAGAAAATAAAAGTTTTTCCTTAGTTCAGTTTCAATTGCACACCGGGCGCACCCACCAGATAAGGGTGCATTGCAAAAATATTGGCCACCCGCTTGCCTGCGATGAATTGTATGGAGATGGAAAACCTGTTATGCTTTCTTCCATCAAAAAAAAATACAAGCTAAGCAAACACGATGAAGAAGAAAGGCCGATGCTTAACAGGCTTGCCTTACATTCTTACCGATTGAAATTTAAAGATGCTGATGGAAAGGATATTGACCTGGAAGCTGAACTACCAAAGGATATCAGGGCTTTGTTGCAACAGTTGAAGAAGAATTAAAACGTAGGAACACGCCTTGCGGCGTGTTCTTTTCATGAATTCGCCACAAGGCGAATTCCTACTAATCAATATTCGGTTGGGGTGTGTAGCGCAAATAAGGTTTTACAATTTCAACTCCTTTTGGAAATTTGTTAATGGCATCTTCAGTACTTATTGCAGGCACCACAATTACTTTTTCGCCTGGTGCCCAGTTAACGGGTGTAGCCACACTGTAGTTGGCGGTAAGTTGTAAAGAATCTACAACTCTCAACACTTCAACAAAATTTCTTCCGGTAGATGCAGGATAAGTGATGATCAGTTTTACCGCCTTATCGGGGCCAATAACCACCAGCGACCGCACAGTTGCTGTTGCAGAAGCATTGGGATGAATAAAATCGTACAGTTCCGAAATCTTCCTGTCATCATCTGCAATAATGGGAAAATCAACAGTACAGTTTTGTGTTTCATTAATATCGCTGATCCAGCCCAGGTGTTTATCTACCGGGTCAACACTTAATGCTAACACTTTTACATTGCGTTTTGCAAACTCATCCTTTAAAGCGGCAGTGCGGCCAAGTTCGGTAGTACAAACCGGGGTATAATCAGCAGGATGCGAAAATAAAATTCCCCATGAATCGCCGAGGTATTCATAAAAATCAATTGGGCCTAAAGATGTTTTTGCCTGGAAGTTGGGAGCAATATCCCCTAATCGTAAACTCATAAATAAAATTTTATTACACTAATTTAAACCAATTACACTAATTACACGAATTGCTTTTGTTTACAATTCGTGTAATTCATCCTAAATCGTGTATGTAGAGATATTATTTTTTAGAAGATGAAGCCCGGCTCAGCAAATTTTTACCAAACCTGTCTTTAACGTTATCTATAGCTTTG
>JANNYY010000395.1:0-4253 GCA_031410355.1 Chitinophagaceae bacterium
TGATTTAAATTTAAGCGGCCCACTACTCACTGCATTGGAGGAACGGGGTTATACCAATCCAACCACCATTCAGCACCGGGTTTTTCCTATTGTAATGAGCGGCAGGGATGTGTGCGGCATTGCACAAACAGGTACCGGAAAAACATTTGCTTACCTGCTGCCGCTGTTAAGGTTATGGAAATTCAGCAAAGATAAAAATCCGCAGATACTGGTGATTGTACCCACAAGAGAACTGGTTGCACAGGTGGTAGAATCGGTCAATGAATTAACAACTTACATGAGTGTGCTTGCAGTGGGTGTTTATGGCGGCGTAAATATTAATACACAGTGGAAAGATCTGCAAAACGGCGCAGATATATTAGTAGCAACTCCGGGCCGGCTGTATGACCTTGCCGTTAACGGCGCTTTTAAAACCAAGGGCATAAAAAAACTTGTTATTGACGAAATGGATGAAATGCTGAATCTCGGTTTTAGAACACAAATAAAAAACATTCTCGATCTTTTACCCGCAAAGAGGCAAAACCTTTTATTTTCAGCTACCATTACTGATGAAGTGGAAAAGCTGATGGACACATACTTTAATAATCCTGAAAGGGTAGAAGCTGCACCAACAGGCACTCCGCTGGAAAATATTGAACAGGCTTATTATAATGTGCCTAATTTTTATACAAAAGTAAACCTGCTTCATTTGTTGTTAACCGAAGATGAAAGTATGACGAAGGTTTTGGTATTTGTTGGCACAAAAAAATTAGCCGATGACCTGTATGAACAACTGGAAGCAAAATTTCCGGGCACAGCAGGCGTAATTCATTCCAATAAAGAACAGAATCATCGCTTTAATACCGTTAAACAATTTCATGAAGGAGTTTACCGGTTTATTATTGCAACTGATATTGTAGCAAGAGGAATTGACGTTGCCGAAGTAACGCATGTTATTAATTTTGATGTGCCTGATGAGCCCGAAAATTATATACACCGCATTGGCCGAACCGGCAGGGCTGATAAAAAAGGAATTGCCATCAGCTTTATTACCGAAAAAGAAAAGCCTTTACAAACAGCTATTGAAACCTTGATGAAGCAGCCCATACCCATGGCTGCTTTGCCTGCCAGCTTAATTATTTCCGATGAGTTAACAGAAGATGAAAAGCCAAAAGTTTTCATGAAGACCATCCAGTTAAAGATTCCGAAGAAGGAAGAAAGGGGTGCATCTTTTCATGAAAAATCTGCAAAAAACAGCAAAGTAAATTTTATAGTTAGAAAGAAGGACCGGATGATGAAAAAATATGGTAAACCCATTAAGCGGGCACCAAAGAAATAAATTTTTCTATGCACCAGGTTAATTTTTATTCAACAGTTCCAACTGGTATTCCAGTATCGCCTTAAAACTTTTTAATTGAAATGTGCCAATGCCAATAGCAATTTCGTTTACCAACTGGTGCAGCGTACTTAATTCATTATCAAAAAAAGAGTTGCCGCTGAAATAATGATAATCTGCCTTTAAAAAATCTTCTGCCTTTTTTTCAATCTCCTTTTTATTGCTGAACAGGCCAAGAGAGATCCAGTGCCTCACCATAGGTTTGATCGTTTCTGTTTCGGCCATTAAAGACCTGGCCATCATATTTGCGTCCTCAACCTGTACAGCTTGTCCGGCCAGCAAAGGCTGCATCAGGTTTATTACCCGGTTACCTGTGCTAATAAAATCTGCTGCTTTTTTGCGGTTGCTGAAATGTGTAAGATATTTTTCTTTCAGCGTTGCAGCCGCATCCAGGCTGTGCTTTTTTGCTGCATGATAAAAAAACGAAACGATCTTTTCTTCATGCTTTTGCAACTGTTCTTTTTGCCGGGTTATTTCGTTGTTTAATTTTTCCAATAGTTGGGGCGCTTCATCATTTTCCATTTTCTCACCGTCGTAATCAAAAGTTTTTGTTTTGATCTGTTTATCAACAATGGCTTTTACCAGTACGGCATCATACTCGTTACCCGACAGTGATTTTATAAGTCCCGTACTTTCATCGCTGAACAAAGTATTAAAATCAGTATTGATTTCCGCAGCCCGGTTACAAACTTCCTCTATGTCCATGTCATTCATTTGCCTGTTATCATAAAAGCCATTATACACTGCGGGTAAACTAATGTTTGCAACATCATGCAGGTAGCGTTCCTTAAATGCAGCGGCATTTAAAGTTTCTTTTTCCTGGTGGTCCGGAATTGTTCTGTAAAGTTGTTCCGTCATTTTTTTCTGCAGCAGTTCAGCATCGGTAAAAATTACCCAGGCTGGCTGATCATCCTGCACTGCATCTACATTCAGTTGTTGTAAATGAGCTTCTCTTTCTTCACGTGGCGGATGCGATGCCCACTGGTTTTTTATATTTACTTTATGCAACTGAAAATTTTTAAAAAAAGCTTCATCAGGAACCGGCGTGGCATTTTGAAGCGGCAGGTTATTGGTTGCTGCATATTTGATCATTACATCATCGTGATTGCTATATACATTTTCAAGGCGGTAATTATCGGCCAGCCATTCATCGGCTTTTTGAATTACACTTTGGTAGCAAACATCACTGATCTCGGTTTTACGCAATGCAGTTACAAGGTTGTTGCTGCCGCTAACGCTTGCTGCCACAGCATCTGCATGAAATTCCATTTCACGGGAAAGGCCCATGTAATTTTTATTGATAAAACCATACATTACCTGCAGAATATATTGAATACCTTTTACCAGTTGAACAGTTACCCACACAAAAATGCTGATGGCCCAGTGCAGGCTTCCCCATTTGCCTAAAAAATTTCCAAAATCTTTGTTTTCATAAAGCATATTATAAATAGCTTTATTTACATGATATACAAAGCTGCCCAGTTTCATGCTGCGTTGCGAAAAATGTCCGAACTCATGTGCCATCACCGCTTTAAACTCGCTGAGCGTTAAACTGTTTACCAGTGCCAGGCCAATCTGCAGGTTTTTTTTAACGGGGAAAAGCATGCTCCAGAAACTATCGTTATAATATACACAGGCATTTACCTCGGGAGATAAAACTATTTTTTTGGGAAACTGTGTTTGCGTATCGGCAGTAAGCTGCCTGATAAACCGGAACAAATGCGGCTGCTCTTTTTCTGTTAACGGTATAGTGCCCGATTCATCGTGCTTTTTAACCGAGAAAATAAATTTTATTAAAAAGATAAACACCATGATGCCGGTGCTTACAATACCAAGGCCTGCAATAATACCAATGAGATGGCCGGAGTTAAGGATAACAAAACCACCTGCATACAGGCAACCAATGGCAAGCGCCACCGACAGCAGCATTAATAACCCATATACTATAAAAAAAAGGATAATAGAAGTAAGTACTTTTTTCACTTCTTTTTTAAATGTTGCTGAAGGGTTGGTAACCGATAAGGGAACATTAAGCGGTGTAACAGGGTACAAAGATTCAGGGCTGATCATACAGAGGTTTTTTAAAAAAGGAAGATATGAAATTTATTTATTGCGATAGTTTATTTACAGGTATTGTTTATTGGAATTTGCAGTACCCACAATCATCCCTAATTTCATACCCGATATGCAACTACTCATCCTCATCATTTTTATCCTGGCAATTTTATTTGCAGTTAAGTTTCTACAAAAAAAGAAAATTACGGTAACAGATCCTCTGCCTGTACACCTTAAAAAAATCTTAGAAGACCAGGTGCCTTTTTATCAGCAGTTAAATGAAGACAAACAAAAAGAGTTTGTAGAACGGGCTGCCCATTTTTTAACATTGGTAAAGATTACGGGCGTTAAAACAATTGTGGAAGATATAGACATGGTTCTGATTGCCGCAAGCGCCATTATCCCCATTTTTAATTTCCCCGGATGGGAATATCGAAACTTACATGAAGTGCTGCTTTACCCCGATTCATTTGATCATGAATTTGAGCAACAGGGCGAAGGGCGGCATATTTTAGGCATGGTTGGCACCGGCGCATTAAATCATGTGATGATATTATCGCAGTTTGAACTGAGGCAGGCTTTTACCAATACAACCGGCAAAAACAATACTGCCATTCATGAATTTGTACACCTGCTTGATAAAAGCGACGGAGAGATTGACGGCCTGCCAGAAGCATTGCTTGATAAGAAATACATCAGGCCCTGGCTGCAACTGATGCGGCAGAAGATACAGGAGATCTATGATAATAATTCAGACATCAATCCTTACGGTGCAACCAACGAGGCAGAATTCTTTGCTGTAGTATCTGAATATTTTTTTGAG
>JANNYY010000396.1:0-6741 GCA_031410355.1 Chitinophagaceae bacterium
GTGGTAAAAGGTTAAAACAAAAATAGCATAATTATTTAAAAAAACTTGTTTTTTTAACTTTTTTTTAAATAAAAATATATTTATTACACAAAGCTTGCTATCAACACTATATGACCCTAAAAATATAAAGGCTATTTAAAAAAAGAGCCCCCCGGTTAAGGCGGGAGGCATCTCTTGTTTGTGCTTGGTTATCGAAATTCGTGTGTTTTTCTTTTGTTCTTAGTGCTTCACTACTTTTAGTATCTCTGCATTGCCATCTTTATCTACAATCTTTAACAGGTATACACCAGCTCCATAGTTACGCATATCAAGGCTGTTGCCCAGTGAAAAATTGTTAACATGGATCATCTGCTTACCATCATTTGCATACAGCGTTACTGATTGTACCGTGCCGCCTGCATCTGAGTTAATAAATACTCTGTCGGTGGTGGGATTTGGAAATATACTCATACCTGTGCTTGTAGTGAAAGTTACAGTACGTATCAGGCTGTTCTCAAATTTGGCATCCAGATCTACCTGCTTTAAACGATAATAATTAACACCTCCTGCTGGTGTATTGTGTACCAAAGTATAACTTCTTTGTGTAGAACTGTTCCCTGCCGCAGCAACTATACCGATGGATTGCCATTGGTTACCGTCTTTGCTGTACTGAACATCAAAATGGCTGCTGTTTACTTCGCTCGTGGTTACCCAGTTTAAATTAACTACTTTAATCTGTTTGGTAGCAGTAAAGGATAATAATTTTATCGGTACAATGTTGGGCTCATTGCCAAAAGTATAGGAAGAAACATTATCATCGCCCGGTGCATTACTGGCATTGGAATATCCGGGAGGAGTGAGATTTACATTAAACCCATTGTTGGGGTTTAAAGTGGTTGAGGCAACAGTAACCTTGTAAGCAATAATAATGCTTCCCAACGAATTACCACCAATGGTTTGTGTTTGGGTGCCTAAATAGGATTTAACAGAAGCATCATACTGCCAGCTGAATTTACTGGCAAAAGTACCCGTTATTGCATTGATGGGATTGGCATTATTGGGTACCCCACCAGACAGGGAGATAACCACAAGCAAAGGCTGCCCAGGATGCTGGATCAAAGACAAAGGATCGTTGCCCGTGTTGCCTACAACAAACTGTATATTGGCATAACCAGTGCTTATGGGCGCAGGGCTTATGATACCGGCAGCAACTGCCGGGTTGTAGTTTTGAGCAATCGTAGTTTCAGTTACGAATGCAATTAGCAGGAAAGCAATTAACTTTTTCATCGTGTTATAGGTTTAATAATTTATTATCTGAATAAATAATCCAGCACTTCTGCATCCTGGTTATTGTTTGTTTTTATTTCGCCACCACTTCCGCTGTTAAGACTCGCAGTCATGGTATACTTACCCCTCGATTTTCCACCAGGGTTAAAGGTTGCCACAAAACCAAAGGTTGAGTTCCCGTTGGCCGGTATAACAATGAATGTCCGGAAAAGGTGGAAGAAGGGATCGGTACCATCATACGCCCACACATTGTTTTGTACTGCAGTAAAACCGATATTGGTTAAAGCTGGATTGTAGGTAAACGTAACCCGTGGATCTCTTATAATCCTTACCAGTATCTCCGAACCGTTTGTAGCGGCATTATCTAGTTCCTGAACCCTCACTGTTACATTAAAGTTCATTGTATCTGTTATGATGTTCGGTATGGTTGTAATATTGGGAGTAAGATCAGGTACTAGTATTAATGGCCTAACCAGTATGTGAAGGGTGGCCATAGCACAAGCTTGTGGTACGCCATTATCACATGTTGTATAAGGATAATCTACAGGACCGGTAAAGTTATTAACCGGGGTAAAGGTAAAATCGCCATTTGTACCCAATACTAAATTACCTTTTCCGGCAACGGTAGTATTCTGTGCAGTTACGGTTTGAGTATTTCCTTCAGCGTCGGTATCATTGATTTTAACATTGCCTGTGGCAACAGTATTAAAATTTGTTATTTTATAATCATCGGCAGCTTCGGTTGTATTAGGAGCTCCTGCAGGTATAATGGTAATGATCTGGTTGGCCGATGCACATTTTGGCGGAGCCTGATCGTCACATACCTGGTAGGTCAATGTATCTTTACCGGTATATCCTGCAGCAGGGGTATAAGTAATATCACCGGTTGCTAAGTTTACACTGGCAGTGCCATGTAAAGGCGCAACAGTAACAATAACACTTGATGGAACCAAGGAATTTAACAGGTTACCCGCCGCATCATTTGCCAACGATTTTAGAGTTACCGGTGTATTTACTTTAGTTGTTGCAATATCTACATTCGCTACAGGAGAATTGTTTACCACTAAGGCATCCAGCACGGTTATCGTAAGTTTTGTTGGCGGGCAGGGTGGTGCCTGACCGGGTACGCAAACTGGTACGTTATAAACATAAACACCTTTAACATTCGACACAAAACTATAAGTGCCATCGGGGTTCATGGTAATAGAAGGTGTACTTCCGGCAGGACTTGATAATAAGGTAGGTGTAGTACCATAGGTGGTACCAGAGGGTACCCTGTCGTTGGTACTTACATTGCCGGGAACGGGTACATTTACCCAGGTAGTGTTAAAGTCAGGGTTGGTAGTAGGCGTGGGCACACATGGAGCAGGGGCAATATGCACACCACTGGTCCCCGAGGTCAAGCTGAATTTAATGGTTGATGAATACCATCCTCCAACAAATACGGCATTACTCAGGCTTGAAGTTTTTCCATCAGAAGGATTACCGGTTGTAAGCCAATAGCCTGTAAAAAAGCCACCGCCGCTAAAATCAGATCCTCCGGTAATTAAAGCGCCGGTTCCATTATTTGTACGCGGCCCTTGTGGGTAAGGTGCAGAAGGAGTACTTCCTCCGCCACTTGCAGCAATATCTCCTGCTACGTGTATGAAATTTGAAGCTTTTAATCCTCCCAGCGGAACTATGGCCCCGCCACTTTGAAATTTAACCAGGCCGTTATAGCCATTGCTAAAGATAGCGTCATTATCCCAGCGGAAAATAAAAATATCTCCTGGATCGCCGGTAATGTTGATTCTGGAAGAAATTGTAAATCCACTGGTCACATTAATTACAAATCTTTCAGTGATACCGTTCTGTGTATTCAATCCATCTAATGATGTTGCGTTAATTCCATTATAGGCAGCAGTTACAGGCAACGCATTTATTTGAGTAAAGGCGCTATTCAAATCCGCTTCCAGGTCGGATAAACGGGTAGTTTGGTTTAATGATGAAAATGCCTGACCTGGATTATTATCAACAATATCCTGCCATTGGCTTAATGTGGAACTATTTGTATGAATTGTACCGGCATAAGCAAAGGAACCGGAAGTTTTTTCGTTTGCCTGCACCCCATCAACGGCTACATCTCCAATATATCCCTTGGAGGCACTCTGCCAATTCGCTTCATCATTGCCATCGGTGAATACAAAAAGATAATTAGTTAGATTACCCAGGTTTACACCGCCAATCGGACAGGTTGGAGGCGGAGGCGGGGGCGGCATCGAAGGACATAATGAATGCGAGGATGGAGTTAACATGGCATTAAAATACATTCTTATACCATTTATACCTTCTTCTGAATTATTATCATACCGATGATTGCCGAGATAAAAAACATGTCCTCCCACTTGTCCCGGTAACATGTCTGATTCTGAGGCTCCGTATACTTCAGGATGAAGCGTACTGCCTTTTGTTGTAGCGGAAAAATCATTTTTAGTGGTGGAACCAGGGTTTAGGCTATACGTTTGTGTATTACCACCCTGTTTAGGTTTAACTAAACCGTTTACCTGTATGTAGGAAAGATCGGGTTGTGGAAAAACCACTTCGTTATTAATATCAATATTAACATTATCAAAGCCCCCTGTTGTCTGGAAACCGCCGGTAGATGCATGCTGTTCGTATGCAATAATGGCTGCACACTCTGCAAGAAAATTTCCTCCCCTTAATATATATCTGTTAACTGAATCGACCCAGGGGCCATCATTATTATGCGGTTCTGATACAAAGGTGTAGCATTTTGAATTTACTGCGTAACGGTTCGTGGCTTCATAGTTTGTTGTCGGTATAGATGCGTCTTGCATATAACCTTCATGTACACCATAAGCGCCACCCTCATCCATAATACCTGCGTAAACCGGGAGGTTCAGGTCATATCGTACATCTACCTGAGCACTATTGGATAACCGGTAAACGCTAACTCTGTCAGCTGCAGCAAGTGAATTATTGAAAGCATTGATAATTTGAGCACAACCGCTTGTGTCCTGCGCATATATCACAAAAGGCCCACTGATAAAATTGCGTGAAGCTGCTGCCTGGGCCGTAGGAAATACCCGATCAGCGGTGGCTGTAAAGTCAACAGCATCCTTGGTTTTACCAGCCCGGATCACCCAGTGCAGTTTTTTATAATTATTTAGTAACTGAACGATCAACCCGTATGACTTCAGGTTAAAATCGGCGCTGCTGTTTGCCTGCAATACATTGTCCATGGCAATAACCAGGGATCCCGCGGGTGCAGTACTGATATTTGGCGTGGGAGGGGCGATGTTTTGCTGTGCTTTTGTTTGGAGCCCAAACAATAACAGGCAGATAATAAAGACTGAGGTAATGGATTTGACAAATGGCTGCATCAAGCGATGATTGATAGCCATTTTCCCATTAAATGTAATTTTTTCGATAGCCAATGGAGCTAATGCATTTAGACTTTTTTTCATAAACTTAACTTAACATGTTTAAAAAATGGTACTGATAATGTTAGGCTATTACAGGTTCAGAAATTGTAATAAATTACACGTTCGGAAACTGAAATAACAAGTTTCGTTTGAGGGAGGGGCTAAAATAGGAAGACCAGAAAGTTTTGGCTTTTTAAATAGGATATTAAAATCCTAAAGATGGGATATGTGGTAAAAAAGGTTAAAGCAAAACTAAAACTATTTCATTAAAAATACCAAGTTTTTTTTTATTTTTTTTAAAGCAGAGGGGAAATACTTATTTTATTTTTTCTTTTGCAAACTGCAAGGCAATCTCCAGTTGCTCCTCCATACCTAAGAAAGTATTATCCAGTTCTACAGCATCTGTCGCTTTACGCAGTGGACTTATTTCCCTGTTAGAATCAATATAGTCACGCATTTGAAGGTTTGCCTTCACATCATCAATGGAGATGTTGGGATTCTTTTCAAACATTTCCATGTATCTTCTTTCAACCCTTATCGCAATATCAGCGGTCATAAAAATTTTTAGTTCGGCATTTGGAAAAACAGTTGTGCCAATATCCCGGCCGTCCATTACAATTCCTTTTTGTTCCCCCATTTGGCGCTGCTGTGCAACTGCAAATTCCCTCACTTCCTTGATTGCGGCCACTTCACTTACCTTTTCAGCAATCACCAGGTCCCTGATCAGATATTCTACATTTTCGTCGTTTAAATAAATTTCGGATTGCTGGGTGCCGGTATTGAATTTAAAAAAAACCTTTACTTCCTGTAATGCAGTTTCTACCTGTTCTGTATCCATCCAGTTAATATGATTGCGCAAAAAAAACAGTGTAATGGCCCTGTACATCGCTCCGCTGTCTATATATGAATAACCAAGCTCTTTTGCCAGTTGCCTTGCCAAAGTACTTTTACCGCAGGAAGACCACCCATCAATTGTAATAATTATTTTTTTCATTGCTGCAAAAATCAACAATACTCAACAATAATAAAAATAAAAAAGAGTTGCATACAACTTACAACTCTTTTTTACCAGCAATTTATTTATAAATTATGCTTCAGATTTTTTTTCCTTTTTCTTCTCTTCCTTTTTCAATACGAATTTAATTTTTTCACCAGATTCATCCATCTGCGCAACCATCACATCGCCGTTCTTTATATTCATATTCAATATCTCTTCTGCAAGTGGATCTTCCAGGTATTTTTGGATGGCCCTGTGTAATGGCCTTGCGCCAAATTGTGCATCGTAGCCTTTGTCAGCAATAAAACTTTTTGCTTCTGCTGTTAACTCCATAGCCAAACCAAGATTGGTCAGGCGCTTAATTACACCCTGCATTACAATATCTATGATCTCAAAAATATGTTCTTTGGTCAGCGAATTGAATACTACCACATCATCAATCCTGTTTAAAAACTCAGGGCTGAAAGTACGCTTCAATGCTTTCTCTATAACCGCTTTGTTATTCTCATCTGCATTTTCCATGCGGTTGGCTGTTGCAAAACCAACTCCATCACCAAAGTCCTTTAACTGGCGGGCGCCAATATTTGATGTCATGATGATCATGGTGTTTTTAAAATCAATCTTGCGGCCCATGCCATCTGTTAACTGGCCATCATCAAGCACCTGCAATAAAATATTATAAATGTCCGGGTGTGCTTTCTCAATTTCATCAAGCAGAATTACACTATAAGGTTTACGGCGTACTTTTTCTGTTAACTGCCCGCCTTCTTCGTAACCTACGTATCCCGGAGGAGCTCCAATTAACCGGCTCACCGTAAATTTTTCCATGTATTCACTCATATCAATCCGTATCAACGCATCATCACTATCAAACATGTGCCTGGCAAGCGCCCGGGCCAACTCTGTTTTACCCACACCTGTAGGGCCAAGAAAAATAAATGTACCTATCGGTTTTTTAGGATCTTTTAACCCCACCCTGTTACGCTGAATGGCCTTAACAACTTTTGAAATGGCATCAGTTTGTCCCACTACAGCACTCTGCAGGTCGGTAGC
>JANNYY010000397.1:0-1704 GCA_031410355.1 Chitinophagaceae bacterium
GCGGCCAACGATGTACGTGATAAAGTATCGCAGGCTACCCGTTCGCTGCCCGATGATATCCCCTCGCCACCCGTAGTATCCAAGGCCGATGCCAGCAGCGACCCCATCATTTCCATGACGGTGCAAAGCAACACCCGCAACCAGCTGGAAGTTACAGAATTTGCAAATAATAACCTGCTGGAAAGATTGCAAACCATTCCTGGAGTGAGCGGTATCAACATTTGGGGCGAAAAAAGATATGCTATGCGTATCTGGTTCAATACAACACAAATGAGTGCTTATGCAGTTACGTTTGGAGACATACAAGCGGCGCTTGCAAGAGAAAATGTAGAGTTGCCATCGGGTAAAATTTCGGGTAACGCAACAGAACTTTCTGTTAGAACTTTTGGAAAGATAAATACGGAAGAAGAATTTAAAAACGTAATAATAAAAAATGTAAACGGCTCTGATATTAAAGTACAGGACGTTGCAGAAGTTATACTTGGCCCGGAAAATGAAGAGTCTGTTTTAAAAGAAAGCGGTGTACCCATGATTGCTTTGGCTATTATTCCGCAACCGGGTTCCAACTATGTGGCCATCTCCAACGAGTTTTACAAACGGCTTGATCAAATTAAAAAAGACGTTCCCGAAGATATTACGTTGCAGGTGGCGCTTGATCAGACCGCATTCATTAAAAAATCAATTTCGGAAGTTAAAGAAACCCTGGTAATAGCACTCGTACTGGTTATCCTCATCATTTATCTTTTCTTCCGCGATTGGTTAATTGCATTCAGGCCACTTATTGATATCCCTGTTTCATTGATAGGTGCATTCTTCATTATGTACCTTTTTGGCTTTACCATCAATGTATTAACCTTGCTCGCTATTGTACTGGCAACGGGCCTTGTAGTAGATGACGGCATTGTAGTTACCGAAAATATTTACAAAAAGATGGAAGCCGGTATGGATAAATGGAAGGCTGCCAGGGAAGGCTCCAAAGAAATTTATTTTGCTGTTATATCCACTTCCATCACCCTGGCCGTGGTGTTTTTGCCCATCATTTTTTTAGAAGGTTTTGTTGGCCGCCTGTTTCGTGAATTTGGGATGGTAGTAGCAGGTGCCGTTCTTATTTCGGCCCTGGTTTCATTAACCTTAACACCGGTTTTAAATGTTTTGATGACCAAAAAGAAACCCAAACATTCCCGGTTTTATGAAAAGACGGAACCTTTTTTCCGTGGGATGGAAAACGGTTATCGCAGATTACTGAAAGGATTTATGAGAGTGCGAATTGCAGCATTTGTAATTATCGGAATTTGTTTTGCCATCATTTATTTTATCGGCAACAATATACAGTCTGAACTGGCACCCATGGAAGACAGGAGCCAGTTTCGTTTGCAGGTAAGTGCACCCGAAGGCACGGCCTATGATTATATGGACCGTTACATGGATAAGCTGGGCAAATTCGTTATTGATTCTGTTCCTGAAAAAGATGTGATGATCTCCATGACAGCACCTGGTTTTTCCGGGGGCTCCGTTAACTCCGGTTTTATCAGGGTTACCATGGTTCCTCCATCCGAAAGAAAAAGATCGCAGCAGCAGATTGTGGATATGGTAAATAAAAACTTACCCAAATTTAATGAAGGCAGGGCATCCAGTATACAGGAACAAACCATTTCCGTTAACCGCCGTGGCGGCCAACCCGTGCAGTTTGTTTTACAGAATGTG
>JANNYY010000398.1:0-3088 GCA_031410355.1 Chitinophagaceae bacterium
AGGCACCATCACAGTCTGGTTGTCAATTATCCAAACACTTTGAAAAGTATTTTTTACAGGTTTAGGTTTGGCGGGTGCAGCATTTTCTTCAGCCACAAAGGTACTGTCCTGGGCCATACTATCTGCCTGGAAAAGGATCAGGCAACAGACAACACTTACAGGTAATGCAAGCAGCCGGGTTGTTATTTTTATTTTAAGTTTCATTTTATTATTTTTTATGTCAGTTAATTATTTGGCGCACCGTTTCTTATCCAGTCATACACTTTTTGCCTGTCCGTAGCAGAAGGAATATATTCTTTCATTTCTGCATTGATTTTTTTGTACAAAATGCTTTCTTTGGGTACCAGCACATTCACGTAGCCGCCATTTGTTATCTGGAGGTAGGAATCGGCCGTAAGCATATATGGTTTATGGGCACCGGAAACATGGCAACCTGCCAAAGCACACTTCGAATTAAAAAGGGGTGCCAGGTCTGTTTTATAACTTACTGCCTGTGGTGGCCCATCGGGGTCAACCGCTGCTTCAGGCATGATTACATCTTTATAACAGCCCGTGATACTTATTCCGATCAGCATTGCTATAAAGAGTCCTATAAATACTGTTATTTTTTTCATTGTAATTCTTTTAAAGATTACTTATTATTGAAGTTCATGTTGCATTCAATGTCAATTTTATCGCCGATGCTTGTGCTGGTGATACCATAGTCACGACAGTTAAACTGGAATTTTAACTGCAGGCCAAATACATCGTAAGTACCGCCAACATTAGCTTTGGCAATGTATTTTAACCGGCCGGTTAAAGTTTTAGTAAGCGGAGCTGTTAATTTACCCTGCCAGTTCAGCGTTAGGGTAACAATATAATCTGCACTCAACGGATCAAATTTTACCTCAGTTGTTTTTATTTTGGCAAGATTGGTTACGGTAAGATTTTGCGTACCGGCTACAATAGCTGTGGTACCCAGGCCTGATACATTGCACCCCGCATCACGGCCCGGCTCACCGGTATTTGACTGGTTGATTTGAACATACCCGTTAAAAAAAGTTTTGGCTGGTTCGTTTTCATAAAATGCCCATGAACTGTCCAGTAATGGCTGGCCCGTTGTAACATAATTCAGCATTTTTGCGGCTGTTACATCATGCATTCCAAATTGGTTGAAACGTCCTGTAAGCAACCCTGCAGCAGCAACATAACTGGTTGACCATAATACGCTGGAGTGAGCTTTATCAAGTTTCCATTCGGTTGCATTCCCTGCTGTCATATTGCCGGGCAGGTGAACATTGGTGCCGTGGGTAACTACTACTGCGGTAGAAGCTGGGGGCGGGGGAAAGGAATCATCATGAGTGCAACTCACCATGTATCCAAATCCGCTGATAAGAATTACAAGCAGTAACTGTAATTTATTATTTAAATGTTTCATAAAAAATGATGTTTGGTAAATAATTTTAATTGTATGCAAAACTATTTTTGAAACACAGATTAAATTCTGAGCATCATCAAGCCATAACATGAGATGTATCATAATTTTAAAAAGAACATCAGTAGTATTTTTTAAAACAAAGGAGAGTATGAGAAATAAACAGGCAGAGGAAAATTATCCGTTTTGACCCGCTTTATTTTTTCGCAGCTTATTGAAGAGGTTGTAAACAAGTAATACAAAAACAAAAGCAGCCATGTTTATCAGCAGGCTATAGGTATAAATATTCATATCATTTTTCAATACAGAACCATCTGATCCTTTAAAAATATTCAAGCCCAGGTCTCTTACTAAAAAAAAGAAGAAAACGAGGCTGTGCAGTAAACTGAAAAAAGGCTTTTTGGCAAAAGCAGGTATAATAAATAATATGGATAATAATGCCCAGGTTTTTAATAACGGCACTTGCATTGATAATCTAATATGCTGCATGCTATAATCCGGAAATAGGGTTTTTAACTGAAGCCCCAGGTATAGCATACCTGCCAGTGCATAAGCATAAGGCAGTAAAAAACTAATATTTGTTTTAAACAGGCGCTTTACAAAACCTGTTTCAGCCACCACACGGATGAGGAAGTAAATTAAAGTATAACCCGAAAAAAAGATCATTAATTCAAGCAGTTCGAGGTAGGTGAAAAAACTATTTTCCATTTCCGGTATTATTTTACAGGCCTTTATAATGAAACCGGCTTAGCGCTTAAATGAAAGCACAAAAGCGTGAGCATCGAAGGTTCTGCTGAATTCCCGGCGAAGTTCAGGATTCTGTATAACAATTGTGCTAAGTAAAAAAATAAGTTTGTAGTTTATTATTTGTAGTAAAGTTAAAATACCTGTTATGCCTTGAGTTAATATACAGTTACCGGCAATTTCAAGGATAAAAATAAAACTGCTGCAGTATTTCCAAAATAAATTACTGATAAAACTCATGATGTTTTTTGACGGTCGTCATTTTAAAAGCAATGCTTTTAAATGAATTTTGTAAAATAAAATAGAAGCCGATGAACAAGCATGTAAAAAAAGCACCAACAAAATTCAGGTTATATCTTGATGAGAACAAGGTTTGGCGTAAAGCAATTGCTTACCAGTCGAAAGAGATACCAGCATTTCAGAAGATGCTTAGTACAGCCGGCGATAAGAAGAAAAGGGCGGAGACCGGGAGCGTGGCAGCCAATAATATCTTCAGCAGTGAATTATTATTACAGCAAAACGAAATGGCAAAGTTAAGCCATGCCATTGACGAGCAGCAAAAACGGCTGGTACAGGACTGTAAGTGCGAGGCTGAGCATAAATATGATATTGATACGCTTTGCGGTCAGGATATTTTACGTGACCGCATCAAGGCTGTAGAAAAACAGTATATTGAACTTAAATGCAATTTCATGAATTATATATCAACCCTGTTGTGATCATGAAGGGTATAAAGAATGTTTAGTAGTTTCTGTCCAATTCAAGCCGTTCATGATCACAACAGGGTTGATATATAATTCATGAAATTGCATTTAAGTTCGATATACTGTTTTTCAACAGCCTTGATGCTGAGTTTTCCTGAATATTTTTCTTCAGGTAAAATTGAAGAGCCGGGATTGAAAGCAACATTTACATGGCTGAACCTGGTAC
>JANNYY010000399.1:0-8598 GCA_031410355.1 Chitinophagaceae bacterium
CCCGAGGTGATCAATGCTATCCAGTAAATAGTTTGGTTGTGTTGATAAGCAGCCAATAAAATTTCTTCCTTACTGAAGAAACCCGCAAATGGCGGTACACCTGCAATAGCGAGGCAGGCAATTAAAAAAGTAATGTGTGTAATGGGTAAATATTTTCTTAGTCCACCCATATCTTTCATCTCGTTGCTGTGTATATAATGTATTACAGCACCGGCTCCTAAAAACAGCAATGCCTTGAACATGGCATGTGTAAACAAATGAAACATGGAAGCCGTGTATCCTAATCCTTCCTCTCCCCCATATTTTGAAACACCCAATGCAGGTGTGCCACCCTTTGCAGGGTTTTTTAGTAAGGAAGAAATTTTGTTGGCTGCATATCAGCATAACCCAACCATTTACTGGATTGCATTGATCACTTCGGGTTTAACAGCTTTTTATATGTTCCGTTTGTACTTTTCAATCTTTTGGGGTCGTACAAGCCCCTCTCCAAAGGAGAGGGGTTGGGGTGAGGTCAAAAGCGAAGGTGGATTTACAATGATGACCCCATTGGTTCTTTTAGCCATTGGTGCTGCTGTGGCCGGATTTATTCCTTTTGGGTATTACGTAAGCTCCGATGGAACAAGATTGGAAACAGCATTTCATTTACAGTTTTCAATAGCACCTGTTGCATTGGGACTGGCAGGTATTTTTATTGCTATGTGGATGTATAAAAAAGAAAATAATAAACCCGATAAGTTTGCGTCATCACTTCGTGGATTATACAAAGCTGCTTATCACAAATTTTATATTGATGAGATATACATATTCATCACACAAAAAATAATTTTTAATTTGATTGGCCGGCCCGCAGCATGGTTTGATAAAAATATTGTTGATGGACTGATGAATGCAACTGGTAACAGCACAAAAGATATTTCAGAAACAATAAAAGGTTTTCAATCAGGTAAAGTACAGCAATATGCTATTTACTTTTTAGTGAGTATTATTGGGCTGGCTGTACTTTTTATATATTGGTGGCACTAATAAAAAAGGAAGTCAGGTTTTTAAAACCTGGCTTCCTTAATTGAGATATACATGAATTTATCGTTATTGATATTATTACCATTACTCACTGCAATAATAATATTGCTGATGCGGAATGCCACACAGGTTAAGTGGGTGGCATTGGCAGGTGCAACAGCACAATTTACATTAGCTTTTGCATTACTGTTTCTTTTTCGCCAGCAACGAATGGAAGGCAATACTGCACAAATGTTATTTGAGCTGCAATACAACTGGTTTCCTTCCTGGAACATCAGTTTTCATTTGGGTGTTGATGGCATTTCTGTGGCCATGATCTTATTAACTGCATTTGTTGTTATTGCAGGTGTGCTGGTTTCCTGGAATGTAACTAAAATGACAAAGGAATTTTATTTCCTGCTCATTTTATTAAGCCTGGGTGCCTATGGTTTTTTTATTTCGCTCGATCTGTTCATCTTGTTTTTCTTTTTGGAGATAGCCGTTATTCCAAAATATTTACTCATTGGCATTTGGGGAAGCGGCAAAAAAGAATACAGTGCAAATAAACTGGCACTAATGTTAATGGGCGGCTCGGCCCTGGTGTTGGTTGGTTTGCTGGGTATTTATTTTTCAAATACTGCACATAGTTTTGATTTGTTGCAATTATCACAATTAAATATTCCTCTGCAAACCCAAATGATTTGTTTTCCCTTATTGTTTGTCGGCTTTGGTGTGTTTACCGCATTGTTTCCGTTTCATACCTGGGTGCCCGATGGCCACTCATCTGCGCCAACAGCGGGGTCTATGTTTCTGGCAGGTATCTCCATGAAACTGGGTGGCTACGGTTGTTTGCGTGTGGCAACTTACATCATGCCTGAAGGCGCAAAAGAATATGCAACCATCATCATTGTACTTGCTGTTATTGCCATTTTATATGGCGCCTTCGCCACCATGATGCAGAAAGATCTGAAATACATCAACGCTTATTCTTCTGTTAGCCATTGCGGATTTGTTTTACTGGGCATTGGCATGTTAACCAAAACTTCCATGACGGGTGCGGTGATGCAAATGGTTTCGCATGGCTTAATGACGGCACTTTTCTTCGCCATCATCGGCATGATCTACGAACGTACACATACCAGGCAGGTAAGTGAAATGGGTGGACTGTTGAAGAAAATGCCTTTCATCAGCACGGTATTATTTATTGTTGGTTTGTGCTCATTAGGTTTACCGGGGCTGAGCGGTTTTGTTGCAGAGATGACAGTATTTATGGGTTCCTGGCAACATCCCGATGCATTCAGAAGAGTGGCAACAATTCTTGCCTGTCTTTCTATTGTTGTAACTGCTGTTTATATTTTAAGGGCCATTACAAAAACAGCTATGGGGCCATTGAAAGAGGGATTTGAAAATTTAACCGATGCAACATGGAATGAAAAACTGGCAGCATTGATTTTGCTGGCAGGAATCATTGCCATTGGTGTAGCGCCTTTTTGGCTAAATAATTTGATAAGCCCGGGTGCAGAAATAATCATGCAAAAAATTAACCTGGTGAAATAAAACCTTATAGGTTTAAAAGAAAAAGAATGAATGAAATGCTCACATTGATGAAGCCTGAACTGGTAATAACCGGTATCATTTTCCTGCTCCTGTTTATTAAAATAGGAAAGGGGTTAAAAAATGAGACTATGTTATTGCTGATACAGGTCTTGTTATTGCTGAATTTTGTTTTCGGATTTTTCTTTAATGCCGAAGGAAGATTGTTTGATGGGATGTATCAGACTACAGTCATGATCGCTCTGCAGAAAAATATTTTAAGCCTGGGTGTTTATCTCATCTCTTTATTATTTGCTGATTGGTTTAAAAAGAGTGAGCACATGCCGGAGTTTTTTATGTTGATGCTTTCGGCAATGCTGGGTATGTTCTTTCTTATTTCAAGCGGCAACCTGCTGATGTTCTTCCTTGCTTTGGAACTGGCTACAATTCCTGTTGCAGCCATGGCTAATTTCGATTTAGATAAAAAAATATCTTCAGAAGCGGCCATGAAGATGATTTTATCCTCTGCATTTTCTTCCGGCATTTTATTGTTTGGCATTTCTTTACTGTATGGCACAACCGGCACCATCAGTTTTGCAGAATTGCCGCTGCACCTTGATGGAAGCCCTTTACAGGTTTTGGCACTTGTATTTTTGTTTTCAGCCTTCGCCTTTAAACTATCTATTGTCCCCTTTCATTTATGGACGGCAGATGTGTATGAAGGTGCTCCCATAGCTGCCACTGCTTTTTTATCAGTAATATCAAAAGGCGCTGTTGCATTTATTTTTATGGCAACATTATACAAAGTGTTTCAACCTATGCATGAGCTTTGGTATAATATGGTAATGATTTTATCCATTGCTACCATGCTCATCGGCAACCTGTTTGCATTGAGGCAACAGAATATAAAACGCTTCCTTGCCTTTTCATCCATAGCACAGGTTGGTTTTATTTTGGTGGGCATCAGCAGTAATTCCATACAAGGCACAACTTCTGTTGTTTATTTTATTTTGATCTATGTGTTTTCCAACCTGGCGGCATTTGGAGTTGCTGCATCCATTGCAGAACAAACCAATAAAGAAAATATTGATGATTATAAAGGCATGTATCAAACCAATCCTTTTTTAAGCTGGGTATTGGCATTGGCTCTATTTTCACTGGCGGGCATTCCACCAACAGCCGGCTTTTTTGGTAAATTATTTTTATTAACCGCGGGGTTTTCAAATGGAAATTATTTATTTATTACTATTGCGGCGCTCAATATGATCATATCATTATATTATTATTTAAGGGTTGTGCGTTCTGTTTTTATGGAGAAAAATGATCAGCCAATAGAAAAAATAAAAATTGAATCATCAGCAAAATTTGCATTGATGATTTGCGGAGCAGGGATTATTTTAGTTGGATTATTGAGCTGGATCTATGATTATATACAAAATATGGTTTAGGAGATTAGGGGTTTAGAAGTTTAGTTGAGGCCTTCTAAACTCTAAACTTTTAAACTCCTAAACTTCTAAACTCCTAAACTTCTAAACTCCTAAACTTTCTTAAATGGCCATAAATAAAAATCACGAATTTGAAGAACTGGATGGCGTTAAATGCGGCATAGTTGAAAAGAATGTGTTGCAGGAAAGAGTAGCTTTCCTTAAAAAAATTCTGGAGTATAATAAGTTTACCGTTGTTGTAGTTCCATCCCCACCACCTAAAGTTGCTGCTGTACCGATTGCTAAAGTTACTGAAGGAGAAGGAGCCCCACCACCTCTTCCGCCGACGCCGCCAGCTCCTGAAACATTTACCGTGGGTGTTACCGATTATACTTTCAATACCATCAACGCCATTTTTGGGCGCTTACTTAAAACACCCAATGGCCATGTGGTAACGTTGGCTTACTGGCACCAAAAAGAAACGGTGAGCCACGATGAAATACCTTATTACGAGGATAATATTTAAAATGTAAAAAACTAAAATGAATAATAACAAACGAAAACTGATCATGCCGGCCCTCGCCATATTTTTAATGACGATGAATTACTTCAGGTTAACGGGCTCTGAGTGCATCCGGCCGATACATATTGTAACACTCCTGGTTTTGGGAGCAGCAATTGGAATATTGCTCGTAAATATTGTTAATTTAATAAAAGAGAAGAAGGATTAATTGAGGTTGCCGGTAACAGATTTTAGGTTTTTTGATGACAATTCTTTATGCTAAAACACAAATGAATATCCCTTGCCTTTTTCACCAGTTTTGTCTAATTTTTCAAATTTATCAATTTCCGGTTGCAGGTATTTGGCGTATTGCGCAAACATAAATGTTCTGAAGATAGTAATGTCTTCTTCCTTTCTGGTTTGTTGCAGGGCTTCAAAGTACACTGCTTTATCTTCTTTAAAAACAATACTGAGCGGCAAATTAAAATACAACTGCAGGTAATTCATCAGCAGGCGGCTGGTTCTGCCGTTGCCATCATAAAAGGGATGTATGGTTACCAGGTCAAAATGTGCATCAAAGCAAATATTAAGTTTTTCGGTAACAGCATTTGCTGATTTAATCTTTTCATTAATGCCTTCGCATAGTTTTTTAACAAGCGGTTCTACTTTTTCATAACCAACAAAGTAAGTGTTGCCTGCCCTTACATTTCCTTTTCTAAAAATCCCTTTTGTGGCATCCAGTTCGCCAAAAACGGTTTGGTAAATGCTGCCGGTTTGTTTCATTACGGCAGCATTAATTTGTTGTATAAATTCGGGAGTAATTGAAATGCTTGCTTTTGCTTTTTTAGTAATAAATAATAAAGCATGGTAATGGTCCTGCACCATCAGGCTGTGCAGCAGTGGCTTGCCCGCAGGGGTTACACCTTCATCCAGTAACAATCTTATTTCAGTTTCTGTTAATGTGCTGCCTTCAATATTAGTGGAGTGGTGGGTAATAGCATAGCCGTTAAACTTATCAAAGTCAATAATGGCTGATAAGTTCAGGGATTGAAATTTTTCAATTAATGATATGGTAGTTTGATTATCCATTGTGTAAAACTACAAACTATTTACAGCATGCTATATCCTTTATAACGTAGCTTTTCTCACCGCATCTTCCCCATTACTAATCCCTTTACCTCACTCAACTTAATCCTCTCCTGCAGCATGGTATCCCTGTATCTTATCGTAACTGTATTATCTTCTTTGGTTTGATGATCAATCGTTACACAAAATGGTGTACCAATAGCATCCATCCTTCTGTATCTTTTACCAATCGCATCCTTCTCTTCATAAAAACACATAAAACTGTTCTTGCAATCATTCATCAACTCTTTTGCAATTTCGGGCAGGCCATCCCTTTTTAATAAAGGGAGTATGGCCAGTTTTGTAGGGGCGATCATTGCAGGTATTTTTAAAACCACCCGGCTGTCTTCGGTACCATCTTCTTTCAGCCATTTTTCTTCGGTATAGGCCAGGCTGATGATGGTTAAGAATAACCTGTCTAAACCAACAGAGGTTTCTACAACAAATGGTGTATAATTTCCGTAGGGTTTGTTTGTTGCGGCATCAATATCATTATCAAAATACTGAATTTTCTTTTTGCTGTATTCCTGGTGCTGTTTCAGGTCAAAGTCTGTACGGCTGTGAATACCTTCCAGTTCTTTCCAGCCAAAGGGGAATTCAAATTCAATGTCCATCGCTGCATCGGCGTAATGTGCCAGCTTTACGTGATCATGAAAACGCAATTTTGCTGCAGGGATTCCTAAACTCTGGTGCCATTTTATTCTTTCTTCCGACCAGAATTTATACCATCCCATTTGTGTGCCGGGGCGAATGAAGAACTGCATTTCCATCTGTTCAAATTCCCGCATCCTGAAAATAAATTGCCTTGCTACAATTTCATTTCTAAAAGCCTTGCCGGTTTGTGCAATACCAAAAGGAATCTTCATCCTCCCGGTTTTTTGAACATTTAAAAAGTTTACAAAAATACCCTGGGCTGTTTCAGGACGTAAATAAATGGTGTCACTTTCTTCTGCCACGCTGCCTATTTGCGTGCTGAACATCAGGTTGAATTCCCGTACTTCTGTCCAGTTGCAGGTTTTACTGATGGCGCATTTTATCTTGTTGTCTTCAATAAGTTTTTTCAATCCTGCGAAATCATCCTTTGTAAGTAATGCATCCATTTCACTAAGTAGTGATTGAGCTTGAATATATTTAGGATGGTTTAAATATTCTCCCGTTACAATATTTTCACCTTCTATATCACTTGTTGTATGAGTTTCATCATAAGCAGTTCTTTGCAATTCAGTTACAAAATCTTCAATCAAATGATCAACCCTGTACCTTTTATTACTGTCTTTATTATCAATCATCGGGTCGCTGAAATTATCAACGTGGCCGCTGGCCTTCCAGGTGGTAGGGTGCATAAAAATGGCTGCATCAATGCCCACAATATTATCATGCAGTTGAGTCATGCTCTTCCACCAGTAATCACGTATATTCTTTTTTAACTGGGCGCCGTTTTGGCCATAGTCATACACAGCCGCCAGGCCATCATATATTTCGCTTGATTGAAAAATATAACCATATTCTTTGCAATGCGAAATTAATTCCGCAAAATTGTTTGTTTCGTTTGCCATAGCTGCAAATATAAAGATTGATTGGCGGCTTATAAAATTAGCTTCTCTGTCTGATTTGGATGTTTTTAAGTGAAGTCAGGAAAAAGATATGGAGATGAAGAGAAAATCTAAAATACTTTATTATTTAATTGCAGTTTTATATCAAAAAAAGTCTCATCATTTATAGCTGTTATAACAGCTTTCATCAAACTGCGATGTATTACAAAAATCTTATGTAACCTTAACTCACAAGGTTTTAAAAGTGGGGATCCTTTAAAATTTTCAGTTTGGAGGAGATAAGAGAAATTATCATTTCTTAAATTTGTAGTTATCTGCATACAAATTATATCGTCTGTTTTGTTTACGTCAATATTTGATAAAACTAATGCGGGTCTCAATTTTGAAGAAGACAAATCTGTAAAAGGAAAAATTACCCATATAATATCACCCTGAACTACATTCATAATTTATACAACTTTTGCAGTTCGTCATCACTTTCAGAATTCCAATCTTCTTCTAAGGATTTTTGGCTTACAAAAGGTAAATCATTATCAGGCGTATGTTCAGTAATTGATTTTACAAACGATAGTTCAGCAAGCGCCTTTTTTGCCTCCTGTTCCCTTCCTTCTTCAATTTCAATTTCATAAATAAGCATACATAAAAATTTAGGATTTAAAATTACTAAAAATCACTTACAAATGCCTCAAATAATACTCAGGGTTATCCAAAAAAGTTTTGGTAATGCGGTAATGCTCTGTTTCTTTAAATTCCACAATTTTCATCGAATCTTCCTGTATTTCATAAAGTGTTGCATCCGGTATGCCCATTAATATGGGAGAATGCGTAGCAATAATAAACTGTGCATTATTGTTTTTCAATATCTCCAGAATCAGAAATATTAACGATAATTGTTTTAAAGGCGAGAGTGCCGCTTCGGGCTCATCTAACAAAAAAATTCCTTTATCACCAATACGGGTTTGTAATATTTTAAGGTAAGCTTCGCCATGAGAAAAAGCCTGCATATTTTCTCCATAATTTTTTCGCATTTCACGCAGGTTAAAATTCATGTTTTCGCTCATTTTAGCAATAATGCTGTCATCAACCACGCCTTTTAATTCGCTTAAGTCACCTGCTATTTTATTGCGTTCATTTTCTACAGCATTAATAAAATCGCTGAAATCTTCTGCCCTGAAAAAAAAACCTTTGCTGGTATTTCTTTTCCATTCAATTTTTAAATATTGCTGTAAAAGTTCCGCGGCTTCAAAACCTGTTCTGTTATTGGCTTTTATAAATCCGCCAATTAAGGGCAGGTTTAATTTGTATGCAATGGCTTCCAGCAAAGAAGATTTGCCGCTTCCATTGTCACCAACAAAAATGGTTACTTTATTAAGCGTAATGTTTTTTGCAAATTGTATTGCAGGTATATTAAAGGGAAAGGGTCTTTGTTTTTCTGTATTGATAGAAAAAGATTGTATAAAAG